>CAMYJP010000067.1 GCA_947258675.1 uncultured Desulfobulbaceae bacterium
TTATTGCAGGCAGCTCCGGCTTGCTGATTTCCAGTAGTGCGCTTTTGACCGCGCTTGTTGACAGTGAGTCCGGAAATATTGTTTTCATGGGACGCACCTATCCTTCCGGCGGCCAGCTCGGAACCATGCTTTTTGGTTTTCTGCACAAGTATTTTGGCGGCCCCGGTTCTATCCTTTTGCTTGTATTGCTTTTTGTGTTTTCTTTAATGGTATCTATCCGGTTCTCTCCATACAGCGCCGGCCGTCAATTTATTTATTCACTTGGCAGGTTGCGAAGCGCAATTCCGCAAAGGATTCCTAAAAATAAACCTAAAAAACAGAAAAAAGCAGAAAAACCAGAGGTGGTTGAACATATAGAAAAGACAGAGCCACCAAAGGTCCATGAGCAACTTGAGCTTTTTGAAAACGATATCAATCAGGAGGTTGATAATTTTAAGGTTACGCCTGTTTCACCTGGAGAATATCGTCTGCCCGGCCTTGACCTTTTGGATAAGGTTGATCCCAGTAAATATGAAGTAGATCGTGAACATTTTTTTGCTGTCAGCAATCAACTTGAGGAGATTCTCAGTGATTTTGGCGTATCTGGAAAGGTCGTTGGTATCTCTCCAGGCCCTGTAGTCACAACCTATGAGTTTTCTCCCGCGCCGGGAGTTAAAATCAATAAAGTTGTCTCGTTGGCTGATGATCTTGCCCTTGGTCTTAAAGCGGAAAGTGTGAGAATTGTTGGCTCCATTCCTGGCAAGGCGGCCCTGGGGATCGAGATCCCGAATCCAAAACGGGCGATTGTGCATATTAGAGATATTTTCGCCAGTGAAAAGTTCCAGAAGGCCAAGTCAAAAGCAACTCCGGAAGAAGTACGGTTGCTCATGGTGGATCCGAAGAGGATTGAGCTTTCAGGATACGAAGCTATACCGCATCTCCTGCACCCGGTGGTTGTGAATCCCAAAATGGCAAGTAGAGCTCTGCAGTGGGCGGTTCTTGAAATGGAGCGCCGTTATGAAATGCTTGAGGAGAAAAGGGTAAAGAACATTGCCACGTATAATAGTATCTCTGAAGAAAAAATGCCCTATATTGTCATTATTGTTGACGAACTGGCTGATCTTATGATGGTTTCTTCACGAGATGTCGAGGGGTCGATCGCCCGGTTGGCTCAAATGGCGAGGGCCGCTGGCATGCATCTTATTCTCGCTACCCAGCGACCTTCGGTTGATGTGTTGACCGGTCTCATTAAGGCCAATTTCCCCACCAGGCTTTCTTTTAAAGTGTCTTCTAAAATAGATTCCCGAACTATACTGGATGCCAGTGGGGCCGAGCATCTTCTCGGTGCAGGAGATCTGCTGTTCCTGCCGCCAGGTACTGCCAGACTTCGTAGAATCCATGGCGCCTATATCTCCGAGAAAGAAACAGATGGGATTGTGGATTTCTTGAAAGAGCAGGGTGCGGTTCAATATGATGAATCTGTTTTAAAGGTGGTTGAAGAATCTGAAAGTGCTAATGGTATTGATGAAGAGGAAGAATACGATGAAAAATATGACGAGGCCGTTGCTCTGGTTTGTGATACCGGCCAGGCGTCAATTTCCATGGTACAGAGACGCTTGCGGGTTGGCTATAACAGGGCTGCAAGAATGATTGAACTCATGGAAAAAGAGGGAATCGTCGGCCCGGCTGATGGTGCAAAACCCAGAGAGGTTTTAGTTAAGACAGATTATTAAATTTTCAGTACTTCCATTCATTAGCTTATTATACTATTTGCACCAAATTTCTATTAGGTTATCATGCATCCTGCATTTTGACATTTGACGTTATAAAGGACTGTTACTTTTCTAAATATATTACACATAAATACTCCTAACCAGGTGGAATAATAGTAGTTGATTCCTCTGGACAATTTCTTGACGATTAATGCCCATTTTTTCCTTAACTGCCTAACCACTTCTACCTGATATGTTTTTTCTTGACATTTAAAATGTGACAAATTATAAATCGCCTTGTCCCAAAAAAAATGAGTATTCATTCAGTTTTGGGTGTGTATTCATTCATTGGCGCTGAATATATAACAATTCCATCTGGTTGTGATTAGTCCAGCCAGGCCTGGTACATGAGCCGTTTTTCTAACCTGTTAATTTTATTCCAAGTTATAGTGAACAGGCAGAGTCAATTAGGTTCTTTTTACAATGGTGCGGTTTCATTGCCAGGTATAAAATGTAAAGTAATCAGGTGCTTCCTGATACCTTAATAGAAGAAAAAAACGGGTTTCGTGAAATGCGAAGCCTCAAAAGGTCAATCTAAGTGAGGAGGTAATTTAATGCCAAGCTATGTAGAAACCGAAAAATGTGATGGTTGTAAAGGCGGGGACAAAACAGCCTGTATGTACATCTGCCCCAATGACCTAATGGTCTTGAACAAGGAAACGATGCTGGCTTACAATCAGGAACCGGATGCATGCTGGGAATGCTACTCATGCGTAAAAATTTGCCCGCAGGGCGCTGTCTACGTTCGTGGGTACAATGATTTCGTACCAATGGGCGGTCAGGTTCATCCCATGAGAAGTTCAGATTCCATTATGTGGACAGTTAAGTTCAGAAACGGCAACATGAAACGATTTAAGTTCCCTATCCGTACAACGGCTGAGGGTGCTGCTAACGCCTATCCTGACCTGACATGCACCAATCTGGATGACGAGTTGCTTTCCACCGAGAAAGAGCTGCCGACACCAACAAAATTAGCCTAATGATGTTTTGTAAGAATAATTAATATTCCTAAAATAATTGAAGGAGGAATGAAATATGGCGTTACCGAACAAACCATTGGGCGAACTGCCCGCCGTAGTTAATCCTGAAATTGCTGAGCATGAGTGCGATTGCCTTATCGTTGGTGGCGGTATGGCTGCTTGTGGTACAGCGTTTGAAATTAAGAAATGGGCGCCGGCCGATATGAAAATTACCTTGGTAGACAAAGCTGCCATGGAACGTTCCGGTGCTGTTGCTCAGGGCCTTTCCGCCATCAACACCTACGTTGGCGAAAACCCGATTGAGAATTACGTAAAGATGGTTCGTAATGACCTGATGGGCGTTGTCCGTGAAGATCTGATTTACGACCTCGGACGTCACGTTGATGATTCTGTTCACCTATTCGAAGAATGGGGACTGCCGGTCTGGAAGAAAAACGAGGCTGGTGACACTCTGGACGGCTCCAAGCCGGCAGCCAGCCTGAAAGAAGGCGGCCAGCCTGTACGTACCGGTAAATGGCAGATCATGATCAACGGTGAATCCTACAAGTGTATTGTTGCCGAGCCTGCAAAAACTGCTCTTGGTGAAGAAAACTGCTTGGAAAGAATCTTTATCGTTAAATTGCTGCTCGACAAGAATGTTCCTAATCAGATCGCCGGTGCGGTTGGTTTCTCCACCCGTGAAAACAAAGTGCATGTCTTCAAATGTAAAACCATGATGGTTGCTTGCGGTGGTGCGGTAAACATCTTCCGGCCACGTTCCACTGGTGAAGGTAAAGGCCGTGCATGGTATCCGGTTTGGAATGCAGGCTCCACTTACACCATGTGTGCTCAGGTTGGCGCTACCCTGACCATGATGGAAAACCGTTTCACGCCTGCCCGTTTTAAAGATGGTTATGGGCCGGTTGGCGCATGGTTCTTGCTGTTCAAAGCTAAAGTGCAGAACGGTCTTGGTGAATTTTATGCAAATTCAGACGCTGTTAAAGATGAACTTGAAAAGTTCATGCCCTATGGCGCTTCTCCTGTTACTCCGACCTGTCTGCGTAACCACCTGATGATTGAAGAGCTGAAAGCAGGCCGTGGTCCTATCTACATGGCTACCGACGTTGCTTTGAATGCTTTCCTCGAAGACAAACGTGCAGCTGGTTTGGATGAGAAGGAAGTTAAAAAATTCTGGAAGCATCTCGAGTCTGAAGCTTGGGAAGACTTCCTTGATATGTCTGTTGGTCAAGCTGGTCTCTGGGCCGGTGCCAATATCGAGCCTGAAAAAGTTGGTTCTGAAATTATGCCCACCGAGCCGTATATGCTGGGTTCCCATTCCGGTTGTTGTGGTATATGGGTTTCCGGTCCCGAGGAAGACTGGGTACCGGATGCATATAAGTGGGGCTACAATCGTATGACCACGGTAAACGGACTTTTCACTGCCGGTGACGGCGTTGGCGCTTCCGGGCATAAGTTCTCCTCCGGTTCACATGCTGAAGGCCGTATGACTGCTAAGCAGATGGTTAAATACTGCCGTGACCATGCTGATTTCAAACCTGAACTACAGCAGACGGCTCAGGAACTGGCTGATGAAATTTATGCACCGGTTAAATTGTACCATGAGCATGCCGCCAAAACCACAGCTCAGGATATCAATCCCGATTACTGCAAGCCTGCAGGTCTGATGATGCGTCTCATGAAAGCCACTGACGAGTACGGCGGCGGTGTTGCTACCTACTACATGACCTCTGGTAAACTGCTGAACATCTGCCTGGATCTTCTTGAGATGATGCGTGAGGATGCCGATAAAATGGCTGCTGGTGATCTGCACGAATTGATGAGGGCTTGGGAAAACTATCACCGTATCTGGTGTGTTGAAACCCATATCCGTCATATCGAGTTCCGTAAAGAAAGCCGTTACCCGGGATTCTACTACAGGTCTGATTACCCAACCTGTGACGATGAAAATTGGAAATGTTTTGTAAACTCCACTTTTAATCCTGAGACAAAGGAATGGAAGTGTGAGAAAGTTGATTGTATCAACGTTATTGAAACCGATCCTTGGCTGTAAGGAAAATCAGGATCTTTCCAAAATGAGTGAATGATCCATGTTGTAGTAAATGATCGTTTACAGAAATCTCCAGGCGTCATTATAGGCGCCTGGAGATTTTTCTATGCACCGATTGCAGACAATAAACTGTTCCATTCTTGTCTGTCTAAAAATAACAAATATACAAAGGTAAATCGGTTTCTTTAATAGAGATTGGAAAGAAACTGAATCAGGGATTGATTCAGTTGGTTGAGGTGGTTTGGCTTTAACATGAACCATAGAAGTCAAGCTGACTGAACCAAAAGAACCAATCATTTATAGTCAAAAACCATATTTAATACGGAGGAATTACATGACAGACGAGAGCACTACACCTGGTACAGGTGGCATACTGGTCGTTGGCGGAGGCATAAGTGGCCTGACCACCGCGTTGGAAGCCGCGGAAGTTGGCAATGATGTCTTTCTGGTTGAAAAGAACCCGTATCTAGGTGGCCGGGTTGCACAGCTCAATCAATATTTTCCCAAGCTGTGTCCCCCATCGTGCGGTCTTGAAATAAATTTTAAGCGGATTAAAAACAATCGGAAAGTCCGTATGTATACAAATACGGAAGTTAAGAACATAGCCGGCTCTGCTGGTAACTATCAGGTTACAATTGAAACAAGCCCCAGGTTTGTAAATAATAATTGTACAGCCTGTAATGCTTGTGTTGATGCATGTCCTGAAACACGGGCCAATGCCTTTAATTTTGATATGGACACGACAAAAGCGATATATCGTCCCCATGAAATGTCCTTTCCGATGAAATATGTTGTTGATATGGACGCATGTACTAAATGCGGGGCATGTGTAGAAGCATGTGCGTATAACGCCGTAGAACTTGATATGGAGGCTAAAACCGCCACCCTGGATGTGTCTGCAATAGTTTGGGCTACTGGTTGGAATCCGTATGATCCTGTGCAGATGGACAACCTGAAGTTCAATGAAAGTGATGCCATTATCACAAATATGATGATGGAACGATTGGCAGCACCTAATGGCCCGACAGGCGGTAAAATCCTTCGACCTGGTGATGACAAGGAACCTGAAAGCTATGCCTTTGTACAGTGTGCAGGATCTCGCGATGAAAATCATCTTGAGTACTGCTCTTATATCTGCTGTATGGCAAGTCTGAAGCAGATCAATTATATTCGAGAACAATATCCGGAAGCCAAGGTCTATGTATTCTATATCGATCTGCGATCTCCTGGTAAATACGAGAAGTTCCGTGAGAAACTGATGGCGGATGAAAATGTGCAGTTCATTAAAGGAAAAGTGGCTGACATCATCCCTGAGGGTGATGGCGGGGTAACCGTTGTGGCTGAAAACGCCGTAACAGGTGAAAAAGTACAGCAGAAAGTTGATCTTGCCGTTCTGGCAACAGGAATGCAACCAGCCATTCGTGAGCAGGGCGCAGCCTTGGGTTTACAGATGGATCCCAATGGATTTGTGCTTTCCGATACGGATGCAGGAATGCTTGCCGCCGGTTGCTCTAAGAAAGCTTCTGATGTTGTTACCAGTGGGCAGAATTCAACTGCTGCAGCCCTAAAAGCCATTCAAATGTCAAGGAGGTAACGGTCGATGGATAAAAAATATAGTGCATACATATGCACAGGATGTGGTATCGGCGATACCTTGGATATTGAAGCCCTCAGCGAGGTAGTCACCGGTGAAATGAGTATGGCATGCAAAACAAATGAGTTTTTATGCGGTTCTGCAGGACGCGCCTTGATTGAGAAGGATATGAATGATGATGGCGTAAATACTGTTGTCATCGGTGCTTGCTCTCCAAGGGTTATGCAGGATGAATTTAATTTCGGTGATGATAAGATTACTGTTCGAGCGAACCTTCGCGAACAAGTGGTTTGGAGTAAAGGGGAAGACCCAAATCCTGAGTTTGTTCAGGAACAAGCCTCAGACTACATGAGGATGGGCTGCACCAGAGCTCAGAAAACTGAGCTTCCCGAACCCTATCTACTTGAAACCCTTAACAAGAAAATATTAGTCATTGGTGGGGGTGTCGCAGGTCTGACAGCGGCCCAGGACGCAGCCAAGACTGGTTATGAAGTAACTCTTGTAGATAAAGCTGATACACTTGGCGGCTTTGCAAATCATTGGCGAAAACAGTTGCCAACCAAAGCACCTTGGACCGACCTTGAAACTCCCATAGTGGGCGACATGATTAAAGCCGTAGAAGCGGACGAGAATATTACGGTTAAGACATCAACCGAAGTAGCGAGGATAAGTGGTGCGCCTGGCGAGTTTATTGCTACCTTTAAGCCGGCTGGTACAGAATCAGAGTGGGATGCACCAGACAAGGTAGAGGTGGATGAGCAGGAAAAGATCGAAAAGGGTGAAATGGAAGATCCAAATGCCGGGTTGAAGAATTATATGGAAAAAAATCCGGATGGTGAAGCTTTCGGTGCAGTAATTCTTGCCACTGGATGGTTACCAGCTGATGTTGGTGAGTATGAACATCTTGGCTCTGGTAATTTCAAGAATGTCGTTACCAATGTTGAATTCGAGAAAATGGCTGCTCAAGGTAAGATCGTCAGGCCTTCAGACGGCAAACCTGTAGACAGTGTTGCTTTCATCCAGAGTCCTGGTGGTAAGGATAACGATATGGATTTCCCATACTGTAATTCAGTTACCAGCCTGGTTGCCTTGAAACAAGCCAGCTATGTGCGGGAGGAGAATCCGGCGGCCAAGGCCTATATCCTTTATCAGCATATGCGTACTCCCGGGAATATGGAGTTGTTGTATAAGACTGCCCAGGATGATGATGGCCTTTTCTTGACCAAAGCTTCGGTGACAAAGGTAGATGAAGGGTCAGATGGATCTTTGACAGTTTCTGCGGAAGATACCTTGTTGAATGAAGACCTGAGTCTTGGGGTCGACATGGTGGTTCTTGCGGCAGGTATGGTTCCAACCACCAAGGATGCTGCTTCCGTCAATCTTGCTTATCGCCAGGGACCTGCCTTCCTGGATCTTGATTTGTTTGATGGTTATGCTGACTCGCACTTTATTTGTTTCCCATATGAAACACGAAGGACCGGTGTGTATACCTGTGGTGGTGTGCGCAAAGCTATGACTGTGGAAGAGACCATGGATGACGCTTCCGGTGCTGCTTTAAAAGCGATTCAATGTATTGAATCAGTTGACCGTGGGGTTGCGGTTCATCCACGTTCCGGCGACATGACATATCCAGACTTTTTCTTTCAGCGTTGCACGCAATGTAAACGGTGCACCGAAGAGTGTCCTTTCGGCGCTTTAGATGACGATGAGAAGGGAACTCCATTGCCGAATCCGACAAGATGCCGGCGTTGCGGTACATGTATGGGGGCTTGTCCGGAACGCATTATCGGCTTCAAGGATTACAATGTAGATATGATCGGTTCCATGGTTAAGTCTATCGAAGTGCCTGATGACGATGAAGATAAGTTGAGGTTTCTTGCCCTTGTCTGTGAAAATGATGCATATCCGGCTCTGGACATGGCCGGTATGCGGCGCAACGGTCTAAATAACCTTGTCCGGGTTATTCCGGTTCGTTGTTTGGGGTCGGTCAATATGGTGTGGATAAAAGACGCCATGTCTTCCGGTATGGATGGCGCCATACTGCTTGGCTGTACTTACGGAGACGACTATCAGTGCCATTTTGTCAAAGGAAGTGAAATAGCCAGCAAACGGATGGAAAATATCGGGGAGACTCTGTCAAGCCTGGGAATTGAGACTGAAAGGGTAACAACAAAACAGATTGCAATTACCGATTACGATAAGGTACCCCAGATAATAAATGAATTTGTTGAAGAAATAATTGAGCTTGGGCCGAATCCATTTAAGGGCTTCTAAGGTCCTAACTAATAGGATGGACATGTCGCCTTTCAGAAAAATGTTTTCGAAAGGCGACACCCCAAAGAAAAATTTTCAGGAGTTTTATCCCGTTGTTAAATTGGCTGAAATGCTCAGGAACAGGAGGCAATAAAAATGACAATGAAAATTGAGCCTGATTTAGATTTTATCAAATATGTAAAAAGCGCCGGCGGTGATACCCTGAAGAAATGTTACCAGTGTGCTACTTGCTCGGTGGTTTGCCCTTTGTCCTCGGACAATAAACCGTTTCCTAGAAAGGAGATGGTCTGGGCACAATGGGGACTGAAAGACAAACTTGTTGCAGATCCGGATGTAATGTTGTGTCATCAGTGTGGTGACTGCACAGCATATTGCCCGCGGGGAGCAAAACCAGGTGATGTGTTGGGCGCTATCCGTGCCTATGCCTATACCCACTTTGGATTCCCCCAGGGATTAGCAAAGCTTGCCAGTCAGGGTAAAAATTTGCCAATTTTGGTCGGTATACCGGCAGCAATTATCCTCCTGTTCTGGATTTTTTCAGGTGGAATTTCTCATTTACCAAAAGATCCTGTTGATTTCGGATACTTTTTCGGACATTGGGATTTTCACTGGCTTACAAAAAATGTTTTCTTTATTGATATTATTTTCCTGCCGGCAGCTGCATTTGCTTTATTTGCATCCTACCGAGGCGTTTCGAAGATGTGGAAACAGATGTCTGAAAACCTTGACGGTGATACAAATTTCCGGCCGTCTGCCGGTCAGTTTATTATTGATTTTCTTTGGCCAACCATTGTTGAGACAGTTAAACACAAACGATTCAATGATTGTGGAACCAATAAAAACAGGGTTAATGGCCACCTGCCTTTACTGCTGTCATTTATTGGACTACTGTTGGTAACCGGTTATTCTTTTGTCCGCAAAGACTTTTTCGGCCTCTGGTTCCCTGAGCTGCATGGTCCGATATCAATGCTAGATCCTTTTAAAATCCTTGCGAATGTGAGTGCTATTGCTTTGATAATAGGTGTGGGGATTTTATGGGTGAACAGGGTCAAGATGGAAGAAGAGAATGATGTTGCCAAAACATTTTATGACTGGTTCCTTATTATCGAAATCATGGCCGTCGGTGTTACAGGATTAATGGCTGAGCTGATGAGATTAGGTGACATTGCTGTGGTTGCTTATTTATTTTATTATTTACATCTTGTGTCTGTTCTCATGCTTTTTGTATACATGCCTTACACAAAATTTGCTCATCTTGTTTACCGCACAGTTGCTATGGCCTTTGAAAGGTATCGAGAGAGCAGTTTTGTTCAACAGTAGAATTCGTTACCGTAAAAAATATTAGAGCTGCACATATAAATCTCTTCTTTACCAGAGTGACCTAAAAAAAAGGTTGATTTTGGTATTGAAGAGATTTATATATTACGTCTTTGTGCTGGCGTAGCTCAATTGGCAGAGCAGCTGATTTGTAATCAGCAGGTTGCGGGTTCAAGTCCCATCGCCAGCTCCAGGTGATCAATGTTCCATAGATCCAAGGGGCCTGGATCAAGTGAATTTAATGATTAGCATATTTAGCGAGGTATTCGGAGGGGTTCCCGAGCGGTCAAAGGGAACAGACTGTAAATCTGTCGGCGACGCCTTCGGAGGTTCGAATCCTCCCCCCTCCACCATTC
>CAMYJP010000068.1 GCA_947258675.1 uncultured Desulfobulbaceae bacterium
AACTTCAGATGACCGGCCAGTGTTTTTTCAAGATTTGCCACTTCCACCATCTCTCTGGCTACTATTGATTCAGGCCTTTTGTGTAAACCGTTGTCGATTGCCTTCTTGTGGTCAAATAAGAATTCAGACACTGAAAGTTTTTCGGTTGTTACAATATCAATATCAAGGTCGCGGGAATCTAATGTTGAACCAAACAGAAGTTTTAACTCCTCAATTGCGAGTGTCAGCTGTTTATTACTGATGATCAGGTCTCGATACCTTTCCTGGACAATTGCATAGGCACGGTCAACATCAAGAAGGTTTGAAAGCCCTTTTTCATTCCTGGTTTTTTCTCGCTGATAAATTTTTTCTGCATCGTCAAGTGCCATTTTGTTGGTGACCTGTTGTCTTTGATAATAGGCTACTCTCCAATAGGAAGAGGCAACTTCTTTAATGACTTGTGATAACGTTTTATTAAATTCTGCCTTGGCTATTTCAAGGCTGCGGTTTGATATTTCTATTGCAGAGCGATTTGATTTATCACCAAATTCTTTCAACAAAGATTGCCGGACTTCGGTTGTAACTCTGGAGGTGTATTGGGGGTTAGGGGTCACAAAATCGCTACTGCTGTTTAGATAATCATAATTGGCAAACAGGGAAAACATTCCACCCGTTGTCGTTAATTTTTTTATGCCTGCTTTCATGTCAGATTTATGCTCTATAAATGCGTCAGCCTCAGGTGATCCATTGTCTAGAATACTTTGAATGGGGCGGTCTGTTTCACTTACATTATTTTCAATAAAAAAGTAAGGATCATAAACAGATTGTGCAGATTCAATCTCTTCCGCAGCAATGGCCGGATTAAACCTTGATAACTGGACTTCTCTGTTGCCCTTAAATGCCTGAAGAATTGCTTCCCGCAAGCTAAGATTCAAAGTTGTTTTTTGAATTATATCTAAGACAGGCTCAAAAATCTTTGGTCCAGCCTTGTCAGGTTCATGAGCATCAATGATTTTAGCAGGTTTATTCTCAGGCGGTTGAGCTATATCAATTTCTGTCTGCAGTTGTTCGACTTTTTCCTTGATGACTTCAACCTCATCGTTTACAGACTCAGGCGCATCTGTTCGGACAGTAGTATCAGTAATGATGTATATATTTTTATCTGAAGTTTTATCGGTTGCAGATTTGTATATGTTAGTGGTTTGCACTTCATTGATTGGTAATTGTTTGGCATGTTCTGTATCAGTTTCAGTAGGTTGCGCGTCGTCATCAAGGTGTTTTATCTTTTTTAAATCAGTGTTAACATATGCTATGGGATATCCGTTTTGGATGACCAGTTCCTCCAGCCATTCAATATCTTTCATACGCTTTTCTTTTCCTACACGCAAAGTATAAAAGCCGCTGTCAGTAAGATATACAAACACATGTTCTTTTAACCCAGGGTCAAGATATGTAAACGCTCTTTTTGCAGCAGACTCATGAACGTATGTGCTCAATTGGAGGGAATAGCGAATTGAGGAAGAAGTACCTGTCTGGTTTTTAGAAGTATCGGGTGTTTGAGAGATAGGGGGCAAAGAACTGATTTTTTTAAGATTAGTATGTACAGTGGCATATTTATATCCATGTTCCAGAACTGAGTTTTCATACTCTTTTAGTTCGGCAATTCTTTTAACCTGCCCAAGGCGTACTGTAAAGTATCCATCATTGGTCTGGTAAAGAAACGCTTCATGTGCGAGTTCAGCGGGCAAAGAGTGATAGAATCGCAGCGCGGCAGACTTATGAATATAAGTGTTTAACTGAAGGGAATAGACTTTGTCGGGGATGGAATCATCTACATTTATCTGTTGTTTATTGAGTGACTGAATATGGTCAGAATTACTGGCCAGAGCAGCTGTGGCATAAAAAACAAAGATAAATAATAATATGTTTCCTATATGGTTTCTTTTCACGTTTAATGCTTGCCGAATTGAAAATTACATAGATTCGTTATCAGTTTTTGATATAGTAATGTCTTGTTCTGTAATATTTTTAAAAGATACAGAAACCCGCTCCCCGGCCGGCCGCTGTGAGTTGTTTGGCACTATTATTTTTATTTCAATTGTGTTTGCCGCTGCATTGGCCACGGTGGATATATTTTCTATATTTCCTGGAACAGTTGTATTGTCTTCAAATGTTATTGTGGCGTTTTGCTTTACGGATAATAATTTTGCCTGCGCAATCGGCACCGCCACATTAATCATCAAAGGATCAACTTTCACAACCCGGGCAACAGAACTTAACGCCTGGACCGCTTCACCTATCTCGAAATTTATTTTTTCAACAACACCATCAATCGGACTGATAAGCTGTAGGGAATCCAGAATTTTTTTTAACTCTTTTTGTTTCAACTGGTTTTGCTCTCGTTCAAATTGGGCCATCTTTAAATTAAGGTTTGCTGTATCCAGAGCCATACGTGCATGTTCTACCTCCCAGTCAGTCACAGCCCCTTTTTTTAGAGCCCATTCCATCTTTTGAAAATCTTTTTCCTTCTGGTTTTTTTCAACCCGTGTAATATCAATACCATTTGTATTTCCAGCTCTTGCCGAGATAATCTGATACTGGACCATTTCCACTTCATCTTCGAGACTGATAAGCAGGTCTCCTTTCTGAACCACTACTCCTTCATGCTTGACAATCTCAGATATTTTCCCAGGCTGGATAAAGGACAGTTCAATGTCAGCGCTTGGTTTGGTAATGGCTTCGAATTGAATTTCGTTTGATTGTGCTATGAGTGGAAATAAAAGCATCAAGAATAAGATCAATACACTACCGAAATTATATTTATTTAAGTTCATAAATAATCCCTGAAAAAGTCTTATAGAAATGTTCCAATGCTAGGCCGCTTTATTTTGATGGAGTAGACTTTCAAGTTCTTGTGCCGGGAGAGGTTTGCTGAAATAAAAGCCCTGAACTTGTTGGCAGCGGGTATCCTTGAGGAACTCTAATTGTTCTTTATCCTCAACTCCTTCAGCAACAGTCAGCAGGTTGAATTTCTCAGCAAGATAAATAATTGTGGAGGCAACAGCACAGCAATCTTTATTATGTGGCAGGTCCATGATAAAGGAACGATCAATTTTTAACTCATCCACCGGCAGTTTTCGTAAATAGCTTAAAGAGGAATAGCCGGTTCCAAAATCATCTATTGACAGTTTCATTCCCATTTCCTTGAGATTATTAAGAATTAGGATATTATGTTCTATATCCTCCATCAGCAGACTTTCCGTAATCTCCAGAGTCAGAAATGCTGGGTCTATACCACTTTTGATCAGAGAGCGGCTGACAGCAGCAAGAAAATCAGGGTCTTCATACTGCTTGGCAGAAACATTCACACTCATGCTTAGCGGGTCGAAGCCTTTTTGGTCCCATTTTTTTAATTGACTGCATGCTTCATTGAGAACCCATTCACCAATGGGAATGATAAGCCCTGTTTCTTCAGCTATAGGGATAAAGTCTACTGGATTAATGAGACCTTCTTCTTCGCTGTTCCAACGGATGAGAGCCTCAACACCTCTGATAGTATTATCGGAGATATCGACTTTAGGTTGGTAGAGAAGTAAGAATTCTTCTCTTTCTAAGGCCTTTCGGAGTTTTATTTCTAGGGAAAGCCGCTGTTCATAAATTTTATTGATATTATTCGATGAAAACTGAAAGGAGTTGCCACCATTATTTTTTACAAAGTCTTTAGCGCTGGAAGCAAGTTTTATGAGCGTTAAACCATCTTCGCTTTCGGTCGGGTACGTTGCAATTCCTATGCTGGCAGTAAAAAACAATTCTTTTTCTTCTACGAGAAAAGGTTCATTCATGCCATTAATAATTCGTTTAGCAACGATTGCAGCATCTTTGGAATCTTCAATTTTGTTCAGTAGAAGTGAAAAAACACCGCCGCTCATTCGATAAAGACTGGCTTCCGGGTCATAATCATCCTTAAGCTGACAAATTATATCTATGTTACGAATCATTCGACTAATGCGTTCGGCAAAAAGCCGAATTAATTCATCACCGGAACTTATCCCCAATGTGTCATAAATTCTTTCAAATTTATCTAACTGAATACTTAATAGAGCCAGATTTTTTCCAGAACGCTGTGCTTCTTCAATTGACCAATGTAATTTTTCAAGAAAAAGCTTTTGGTTAGGCAGTCTGGTTAATGGATCATAATACGCAAGCTGGTCGAGATATGCCTTGGCAGCCAATGTGTTGCGTACCCGAAGGCCAAGCTCACTCTGGTCTACTGGTTTGGCTAAAAAATCAGTGGCACCAAGATCCAGGGCCTTCAATTTGCTCTCTGCATCCGTTGATGCAGTTAAGACAATAACCGGCAGGTGCTTGAAATTTTGATCTGCGCGGAGCATGGAGAGGATGTCAAATCCAGAAACTTCGGGCATCATCAGATCTAGTAGAAGTATATCAGGAGAGGATTTCTTAAGTATATCTTTTACCTCAGTTGATTTTTCAACCATAACGAAATTGCGGTAACCGAAATCCTCCAGGAATGTACGCACTACTTCCATGGTTATCGGCTCATCATCAACGATCATAATCGTTGCTTCCGTCATATGTTCCATTTGACTGCTGCTCGATGTCTCACCGGCAAAATTGTCGATCATTGCATTAAATCCTTTCGTGTAATCAAAAAAAGATTTTATCTTCCCTGTTCAGCTGCTTGTCTGTCATCAATTCCAGGTGGAACTATTGCTCTAGATATACTTATTACTTGACCGATTATTATACCTGCCTCTTCTATCTGGCCGTTTTTGGCATATTTTTCTAGTTTTTCAGCAGGTTCTGTAAAATTGTCATACCCTACAGTACCTCCAGAACCTTTCAGCCAATGTGATATCCTGGCAAGCTCGGCCATATCTTTCTGTTCCCATGCCTGTTCAATTTTTTCGGTCTGAACTGCGAGTTTGTTTACGAAATTCATAATCACCGGCTGCAGTTTTTGATGTGCAGCCAATCGAGAAGTAATAGGTTCATGATGTGGTATATTCAGTGGCGATGTGTTGTTTGGCAGAGATTGATTAAGAGTAGATACCTTCTCATTCCTAGAAGATGGTTCTGTATGAGATTCAAGAGGATCTACTAATCTGTCCGCTAACTGACGCAGCCCTGCAATAGCTTTAGTAACTTCTTTTTCGCGGGATTCTTTTGCCAGTAGCTCGAGTTTTTTCCCAGGCTCTGTGAAATCGTCAAATCCCACAGTTCCGCCTGAGCCTTTCAGCCAATGGGCTAAGGCTGCAACTTCCTGGTAGTCTCCTTTGTCTGCTGCAGCGGAAAGGGCATCAAGTTGGTTGCGGAGTCTTGTAATAAAACGAGAAATCAGCTCTTGAAATTTTTTGTTTGAGGCTGGAAGCTTCGAAACAATAGGAGATTCACTTTGATTAGTAAGTTTTGGTGATTCATCCAGAATTTTTAATACGGGTTTGTCAGGTCCTGTTTCAGGAACAACCTTTTGGCCTCCAAGAAGGGAAGCCATTTTTTCCATGAAATGGTCGATATTGATTGGTTTGGTAATGTAGCCGGTATAACCGTTGTCCAAACATTCTTGTTCAAAACCCTTCATGGCATTAGCGGTCAGAGCAATAATTTCTGTTGTTATACCATGGTCACGAATTTTACGGGTGGCGGTGAGACCATCCATGACAGGCATTTGTATATCCATGAGGATAACCTTATAATCGGTGGCGATAGCCTTCTCATAGCCAATTTGTCCGTTTTCTGCCTCGTCAACTCGAAGTCCGCTTTCTTCAAGCAGGAACCTGACAAGTTCCCTGTTTTCTGCGCCATCGTCAACCACAAGAACACGACCATCTGGAAACTGCCATGCGACTTCATCTTGGCTTTTAATATTCTCATGATCATGAAGGATATCTTCAGCATTGATAAAAGGCACACCTTCCATGCTCCCTGTTGCAAGAGTAACAGTAAAAACACTTCCTTTACCCTGCTGGCTCTGCACTGAAATGTCTCCAGACATGGCACGGGCAAATTTTCGGCTGATTGCTAGACCTAATCCGGTACCACCGAATTTTCGGGTAGTTGATGTATCCGCCTGAACAAACGGATCAAAAATGGAGTCAAGAGTATCTTCATTCATACCAATGCCAGTATCACTGATCTCAACGATTAATTGGGTATCACCTTCCCTGAAATGACAAGAAACAGAAATTGCTCCTTTTTTCGTGAATTTGATGGCATTGCCAATCAGGTTGAAAATAATCTGCCGAAAGCGGGCAGGATCGTTGTTGATTTTTTCTGGTAGAGATCCCTTTGGCAAAAAAGTTAAAGCTAATCCTTTCTCTTCCGCTTTGACGCCGATAGTTTGGAGAACATCATTGAGAATCTGGTAAGGATTCATATCAATTTTTTCAACAACAAGCTGGCCGGATTCTACTTTGGATAAATCAAGAATATCGTTAATGAGTTCAAGCAGGTTTTTGCCACTGGAATGAATAGTGTTCAGATATTTAAGAGCCTCTTTTTCATTCTTCACATACCCACGTTTCAAAATATCAGCAAAACCGAGGATGGCATTCATTGGCGTTCGAATTTCATGGCTCATATTTGCAAGGAAGGCACTTTTAGCCTGATTAGCATCCTCTGCCAGTTGTTTTGATTTGCGTAACTCGTGTTCTTTTTCTTCAAGAAGGGTGATGTCGTCAAAACTGACCAGCACACCGGCATATTTTTTGCCGCTGCCCATTACGGGTGAACAGTTGACATTAAAAGTTCGAAAACTCTCATCAGGCAGCTGGAGTCTGAGTATTTTATTTTTTAATATTTCTCCAGCCGCCAGAGCTTCGATCCATGGCCTCTTTGCCTTTTCAATTTTTTTGTTGTTTTGATCCATCCAAGGGAGGTCATAAGCACGATGGCCCATGAGTTTGTCAGGAGTTTTATCAACCATTGAAGCAAAAGATTGGTTGGCAAGAACGATTTGTTCTTTACGATCGATAATGAGCAGACCTTCGGCCATGGTGTCAAGGGCGGAGCGAACTCTGCCGGGTATAGCCTGGGAAGGATCAAGATGGCGTAATACTTTACCAAGATAGAAATAGAAGAAAATAAAACAGCCCAGGCTAATAAACAGAATCAGTCTGACCATCGGTTGCTGAAGGAAGGCAAAGTATCCAGATTGGGTAAGCGTTACGTAACGAAGCTCAAGCTGACCCCATTTCTGGTCTCCAGTATGAATGGGAACACGTACCTGAGATTCGGTGGAATACTCACCGGACATGGTTTGCCATTGTTCATCATGATCATCAACAGCTACCAATATTTGGCCATCGTCTCTTCGCAGGGCCAGGGAGAGGAGATCGCTGTTTCTTTCAACCAGAAGATCAAAGTCGTCCCTCAACCTTTGTGTATCCGCCTTAATAACAAGGGCGGAACTATACAGTGCAATAGCCTCGGCAAGGGATGCACGGCCATGACGAATTGCACTGTATCGGTCCGGTATGATTTCCAAATAAAACGCAAGCATAATAAAGCTGGTAATAATGCTGACCAACCCAACTACGATACGAAATTTTGCATTTAAAATTTTCATGCCTTCTGTTTTTCAGATCGAATTAATCAAAATTTTACGTTTGTATAGAGCATTCAAAAGCTCTTTTTTTATTTAGTCGATTCCATTATCAGTATCCTCGGCAGGTTTCGTTCCTTTCTTAATGATAGATTCCAGTGATTCATCATCTTCATCATCTTCATCTTTATCTGTTCCAGCAAGAATGGGTAAAGGATCAGCAATTTGCCATGCCGGCAAAGAGGAAAGCAGAGAACTGACGAGCATGCCGCCACGAATGAGCCAAACAACATAACCAACTGATAGACCTGTTGATACAGCAATAGCTGAGCCGACTACGGTTTTATCAAATTCAATATCCTCAAATGTTTCTTCCCGGATGGTATCAAGGGAATCGCGTATTCGTTTGTATGTTTCAATAGAAAGCGGTTCAAAGGAGAAAAGGTTGCGTAAAGCTTCACCATAATAAGAAGATGAATGGGTGACACTTTCTTGATCTGATTGACTCATAGATTGATCTGATGGGGATGGGCTGAATAGTAATCTTACAACCTGAATTGGCCTGGTGAAGAGATCACCAGTTTTAACATAAGTATTCGAGACAGTTGGTTGCGAGTAGTCATGTAAATTGGAACTGGTGTTTTCGTCATCTTCCGTTTCCTCCTCGCTATCTTCAGTAGTTTCATCATCGTTTGGTTCTTCTGTAGTATCATCAGGTGGCGGATCTGTTTCTGGGGGTGGATCGACCACTGGCGGAGGTGGTGGTGGAGGTGGAGTGACTGTTATTGTTGATGTCGCAATATTACCAGGCTGCGAAATCGTGGATCCGTCCAGTGATGATTCAACATCAAAAGTTCCATTATCAAACGAGTCTGGAGATGGCATAAATCTAACTCCTGCAAGCCCTTGAGCAGTAGTTATATAAGCACCATCAGAAATTTCCGATCCATCAGCAAGATAAAGTTTACCTTTTATTATATTGGATATCTTGAAATGAGTAACCTCATCGCTATCATTAACATTAGGGGTGATAATGATCAGCCCTGATAATGCATTTACCTTTGTGGTGATATCTGTTACCTGCGGTGTATCGCCCAACGGAGTTACTGTGATAGTAAGAGTCTGGTCGAGTACTTGCGGGTCAGCTGCTCCATTGGTAGTGCCATCATCGGTTACAGTAAAACTGAAGGTTGCAGATCCATGGGCATCATCGACTGTTTTGAACTGCATTCCCTGTATCTGTGCAAGGGTAAAGATCCCGGGGGTTACTACCGTGGTACCGTCAGCCAGGACTACATCACCTAAAGTTGAAGTCGGAACTGCAGTTATCGTGTATATAAGATTCTGGCCACTCTCATCGGTTCCACCACCGGGTCCGTAACCAAGGCTGTCCAGTCCCAGTCCGGTTGTTCCTGAATCCTCTACTACACTTAAATTATTCACACTACCGTTGGTTAATACCGGTATGTCGTTGACTTCGGTAACATTAATCGTCGCAATAATGTTTCCTGTTATCGACTCTGCTCCTTGATTATCTTGTGCAACTACACCAAAAGCATTGAGTATACCATTAGAATCCTGCGCAGGTGTCCAGTAAGCTTTATTTGTTGCGTCGATCGTATCATTAGTGCCTAAAACCCAAGCAGTGGCTGAGCCAGCATTCGTACCAATCCTGAGTGTCCCGCTAGCAACATTTTTGACAACAAAACCAACGATGGTCCCGTCTATATCGGCCTCATCGCCTTGAGCCACAAGATCTGCTAAAGTAACCTCTACCTCAGTATCCTCACTAGTGCTCTTGATGAAGTTGTTAAAGGTTGTCAAGGTCGGCTCATCATTGAGTCCGGTAATCGCAACGGTGATGGAACCAGTTGCAGTCTCAGTACCGCCGGTTCCCTGTGCACCAGCATTCTGGTCATTAAACGTGTAATCGATCTGCACATTGGTCGGGCCGGTAGGATATGTTTCAGAATTGTTCGAATAGGTGATTGATTGCAAGACC
>CAMYJP010000069.1 GCA_947258675.1 uncultured Desulfobulbaceae bacterium
GGGGTTCAGCAATTTACCCATCTCAATGCTGATCAAAAAATGCGTTTTATTAATGAGCTTGATGTTTTGCACGGGGACTACGATGTAGTGCTAATCGACACCGAGGCAGGTATTTCTGAAAATGTCACCTATTTTAACGTTGCTGCACAGGAGATTATGGTTATCACCTCCCCGGAGCCTACGGCAATTACAGATGCATATGCGCTCATGAAACTTATGTCCAACCAATACCATGAAAAACACTTCAATCTCATAGTCAATTCAGTCAGAAACGAAGATGAGGCTCTCGATGTTTACAAAAAGCTCACCACAGTCTCCAACCGTTACCTGGATATCTCCATCAATTTTTTAGGAGGAATACCTTTCGACAAACGAATGCACGAATCTATTCGAAAGCAGCAGGTGATGATTGAACTCTATCCAACGACAAAAACAAGCCAGGCTTTTAGAGCTCTGGCTAAAACTCTAACCTCCGAACCCAGGGAAACTTCCCCAAAAGGCGCAATACAGTTCTTCTGGAAAAGTTTACTGGCTATTGGAAATGGAACCGGATGATGAGCATTAATTACAGTTATTACAGCCCTGTTAAGGAAGACGCCAAGACCGTTCTAATCAAGACTCATATGCAGCTTGTTGAAAATATCGTGGAAAGAATGGTCCCCCAAGTTCCATCATTTATGAGTCGCGACGACATGTTAAGTGCAGCCATGGTTGGACTTATAAATGCAGCGGAAAGGTTCGATGAATCCAAGGGAATTCTTTTTTCCACCTTTGCTGAACATCGTTCGAGGCGCTATCTTTGATGAAGTAAGAAAACTAGACTGGTTCTCAAGATCCCTCAGAGAGAAACATACAAGACTTTGCCAAATGATAGCTCACCTGGAAAAACGGCTTGGTCGCACACCTGATGAGGAAGAGGTTGCCTCGGCGATGCGCATCAATATTGATGCATATCGTACTTTGCTCAGTCAGGTATGTCACCTTGGTTGTGTCAGTCTGCATGAGACCCTAGACAATTCTGCTGACGGCAGGAGTTTCATGGAAAATCTTGCAGACCGAAACGGCACCAACCCAATGGATAGAATAGAAGCAAGTGAGCTTACACAAGAAATCGCTGGGCACCTTGAAAAACTCACTGAAAAGGAAAGACTGGTTATTTCTCTCTATTATTATGAAGAACTCAATCAAAAAGAAATTGCTGAAGTTCTCGGGGTGTCTGAAGGAAGAATCTCACAATTGCACAGCCAAGCTCTCATCAAACTCAAAACAAAACTTCAAAAGGACCAATCAACTTGATAGAGCATTTTATCGAACATATGAAGACGAATGTTCCTGAACTAAATGTGAATAAATAATTAAATGTTTAAATGAATTAATAATTTGGAGTTAAAGCACCGCTTCTGCCATTTATCCTAACTACTTTCATGAGTCTTTTGCTTACCTCTTCCGCATGACAGAATTTTTTGGGAGAGAATTCAGAATCAAATTTTGCTGGATAAATCAATTGTAATTTAAAATTTTTAACGGATTAACTATGTTGGTACCTGATATTAATCTCCTTATCCCCGCAGTGGCTTGCTGCCTGGCTGTAGTAAGCCGACGATACTATCGGCAGAAACAGATTCTTAAAACCCTGAACAAAGACCTGGACAATGCTCTCCGCTGCTTGAGTAATCCTCAGAAATTCCCAGACGAACACGCATTTCATGCTGATCTGGAGCAAGCACAAATGGAAAATAGACTCCATCAAAATGAAAATTTTCACAACCTGGAAGGAAAGATAAACGGTGATGCGCCGGATAAATATCGGCACGTGGTAACATTGGCCAATCACGGATTAACTTCAGATGCTATAGGCGATATACTCAATCTCTCTCCAATTGAGACCGAACAATTACTGCAACTGTTCAAATGTGCTCAAAATTAACTATCTTCAAGAAACTATTTCCGAATCCTGGAACCCTCGTATTTTTACATAGAATACTTGAACAAAGAATCTAAATATAAATAGCAAGTCGGTCGAAAAATAGAATAGGCAAATGATAATGAAAATGACAGGACAAAAACTGATTTATCTGAAAAGAATTATCCTAACCTGCCTACAGTCCTGCCAGTAAATTGAGAAGATATGAATACACTGAGGTTTAAAATATGAGTTCCGGCACATACAGCGCGCTATCAGGCAATATTGCCAGGATGAAAGCCCTTGACAGCTATGCCAACAACTTGGCTAATGCAAATACTTTTGGATATAAAAAAGACCGTTTGGCATTCGAATCTTATCTCAACGAAGCAACCCAGATTCAAGCCGGAAAAGGAATAAATTTCACTCGAATTCAGCGTAACTTTGTTGACTTCAGCCAGGGAACCAACTTGCCTACTGGTGGAGATTTTGATTTTGCTATTGAGGGAGAGGGCTTTTTCAAGGTGAAACGGGGGGATGACTCCTATTATACGCGTCTTGGTAAATTCCATCTCGATGTTGACGGCACGCTGATTACGACCTCCGGTCTTCCCGTTGTCAGCGAAAACGGCCAACCCATTACAATTCCCAATCCAGACGTCGCCGTTGATGAACAAGGGAGGATATTAGATGACGGCAGTGATGTTGGCAGAATAGCCATCTTCACAGTAGAGGATTTCAACTTGCTGGTAAAAGAAGGAGAAGGATTGTTTTCACTTGCCTCAACACAGGGAGACAATGTTGTTGACACATCTCAAATCCTACAGGGGCACCTAGAGGGCTCCAATGTAAATATCGTCGAGGAAATGGCCTTAATGATGGATGGTCTTCGTGCTTTTGAAGCCTACCAGAAGATGATAAAAAGGTACGGCACCATCAAATCCAAGGCAGATGAACTTGGTTCCCTTTAGGGACCAGACAGTAAGGAGATAAAACAATGATCAGAGCTCTATGGACCGCAGCAACAGGCATGGAAGCCCAACAATTAAACATGGATGTAATTGCCAACAATTTAGCCAATGTTAACACCAACGGCTTCAAAAAAAGCCGCGCTGATTTTCAGGAACTTCTCTATCAGTTAAGCAAAGCCCCTGGGAGTTCCACTTCAGCAGGAACTGAATCTCCCACCGGCATTCAGGTCGGACTCGGATGCAGAACTGCGGCCGTACAAAAAGTCTTCACCGTTGGCGACTTCCAGAATACCGGCAACGATCTCGATCTTGGCATAGAGGGCCCGGGGTTTTTTCAGGTTCAACTTCCTTCTGGTGAAGAAGTATATACCCGGGCAGGAACTTTTAAAAAAGACAGTACAGGCCGCATAGTCACTTCCGATGGTTATCCACTGATCCCTGAAATAGTCATACCAGAAAATACAACTTCAGTCGCTATTGGGGAAGACGGGACAGTTGAAGTTCACTTGGACAATGATACTGCGGGAACTCAGGTCGGCACCGTTGAGTTGGCGACATTCGGCAATCCTTCCGGATTAGAAAGCATTGGTAGAAATCTTTATCTGGAAACACCGGCGTCAGGATCCGCAACTACCGGTACTGCCGGGGAAAACGGCATCGGTACTATTATCCAGGGTTTCCTCGAAGGTTCTAACGTAAGTATTATGGAGGAAATGGTTAACATGATTGCTGGACAAAGAGCCTATGAAATCAATTCCAAAGCAATCCAGACTGCAGATGAAATGGTGCAGATGACAAATAATATGATCTAATTGGGGTAAAAAATGTTTTTTTTTCGATATGGTATTTCTGTCATATTCATGATCCTTATTTTTCCACTGAAATACAGCTTAAAAAAACTGCTGAAGTTACAGGAGAAATAATCCGCCTTAAAGATGTGGCAACAATTTCTCCTTCCTCGGAAGACGCTGACACACTGGGCTCAGTATCCATAATGAATGCACCTGATCCTGGTAAGTTGATTAAGTTAAAATCTTCAGAACTTAAAAAGTATCTATCCCGTAAGGGAATCAACCTGGCTGATATCAATTGGAAAGGCCCGCAAACTATTACTATAAAGCGTGATTCAATAGTGATCGGACCTGCCAATGTCCGACAAATCCTCACTGATTTTATCGAATCAAAACAGGACCTATGGCCGCAAGTTGAGATTCGGCTCAAAGATTTAGGTACAATGCGGTCTTTTGAGCTACCGGTTGGGAAACTGTATACAGAGGTTATACCTACCGATCCTTCAATTATTCACAGCCAGCGTTTCAATATTGTTTTTCGGGTAAACGGTAAAATCGAAAAAAACATCACAGTGAAGGCCCAACTAGAAGCACTGGCAAATATTGCAATAGCTACTGATGATTTGAAACGGGGATCACTTATTGACTCGAGAGATTTTCATTTAACAAAAGTCGATATAATTAAAGTGCGAAATCCATGTTTCGAGCCAAATGAATTAATCGGCAAAAAGCTTAAACGATCTGTAAGACAGGGCCAACCGCTTGATCGCACTAAAGTAGAATTTCCACCTCTGATCCGCCGAGGTGAAATTGTTACTATTATCGCTAAAAAAGGTGCGCTTACCGTTACAGCAAGCGGGACCGCCCGGCATGATGCTATTAAAAACGCTAAAGTCAAGGTAGTTAACAATAATTCGCAAAAAGAAATAATCGGCACGGTCACTGCAAATGGCCTGGTAAAAGTGGAACTCTAATTATGAAAATACATTCTATCAGCGGCCTGCTCCTGTTACTGATTTTTCTCTCAGGATGTGCCATGTTAGCTACAAAGGAAAAACCTATCACACCTGCCGCAACACCACCTGTGCCTCCGCCGCCTGAACCAACAACTCAGGGCTCTCTTTGGACGGAACAGCAAGGAGGATTATTTTACGATATAAAAGGCAGAAACATAGGTGATATTGTTACGGTCGCTATTTACGAGCAAGCCAGCGCCAGTAAGGAAGCGAGCACCGAAACTTCCAGAGACAGTAATGCGGGCGCCGATATTACCGCTTTTTTTGGACTTGAAGATAATATCTCCAGAATAAATAAAACAATTGATCCTACTGCACTCATCGACGTGGGGTATAAGAACGATTTTAATGGGACAGGTAAAACATCGCGTAAGGAAGATCTGATTGCAACCTTGACCACTCGAGTAATTGAAGTGTTACCGAACGGAAATCTAAGAATACGAGGCGGAAAAACCGTCACTGTCAATAATGAGAACCAGATTATTCGGCTCACCGGAATCATCAGACCCGCGGATATATCTCCCCAGAATGTTGTCAATTCACAGCACATTCTAGATGCTGATATCGCCTATACCGGTGAAGGAGTTATAAGCGATAAGCAACAGGCCGGATGGATGGTCAGAATTCTAGATAATATCTGGCCATTTTAAAGGATAAAGTAAATGGCAGCACATATCAAAAATATAGTTCTAATCATTATCATCGCTTTATTCGTTTTCCCATCATTGTCTTTAGGAGCACGCATCAAGGACATTGCACAGATAAAGGGAGTTCGAAATAATCAGTTAGTCGGTTATGGCCTGGTTATTGGACTAAACGGGACAGGGGACAGTGCCAGCACCCAATTTACCATTCAATCATTAGTCAACATGATGGAACGGCTCGGTGTAACCGTAGACCAAACGAAGGTAAAAGTCTCCAATGTTGCAGCAGTTCTTGTTACTGCTGAACTGCCACCTTTTGCCAAAACTGGAAACACCATTGACGTCATGGTCTCTTCTATCGGTGATGCTGAAAACCTGTCCGGAGGAAGCCTGTTAATGACTCCCCTTAAAGGACCAGATGGCAAAATATATGCAGTTGCCCAAGGAGCTGTTACCATTGGCGCCCTGGCCTTTGGCGGCAAGGCAGCATCTGTTCAAAAAAACCACCCTACAGTTGGAAGAATTGCAGGAGGAGCGCTTGTTGAAAGAGAAGTGCCGTTTAGTCTGGAATCAGACGAAATGCTGACCTACCAATTGAGACAAGCTGATTTTACAACAGTATCCAGAATTACAAATGTCATCAACACTCATTTTTCCCAAAAACTTGCAGCCGCTGTCGACAGCGGTAGCCTGACTGTTCATATACCGCAACACTACCAATATGATACTATTAAATTTATTGCCGACCTTGAAACATTGGAAGTTCAACCGGATTCACAGGCTAAAATTGTTGTCAATGAAAAAACCGGCACCATTGTTATGGGCGATGATGTCAGAATAGCGACAGTTGCAATATCTCATGCAAATCTCAGCATTATCATTACAGAATCAGCAGAAGTTTCCCAACCAAATCCTTTTGCTGAAGGTCAGACTACAACTGTGCCTGAAACTAATATTGATGTTGTTGAAGAACAGGCAAATCTTGTCGTTATGAAAATGGGAGTCAGTATCGGTGAGGTTGCAAATGCCCTAAATGCCATCGGCGCAACTCCCCGTGACCTTATCGCAATATTTCAAGCAATTAAGGCTGCAGGTGCCCTACATGCCGAATTGGTAATTCTTTAATAACAAGATTATTGGTATGCAAATACAATTCGATCCTAAAATACTCCTAAGCCAGGCTGTCTATGAAAAAGCGGACAAAAACGTCAACCGGAAAAATCCGGAAGAACTGCGTAAAGTCTGTCAAGAATTTGAGGCCATATTTATCCAGACGCTCTTCAAAAATATGCGTTCAACTATCCCGGATGGAGGCCTGATTGAAAAAAATATCGATCGAGAAATCATTGAAGAGATGATGGATTTGGAAATGGCAAAGCAGGCAGCTAAGAAACAGGACCTGGGAATTGCCGAGACTCTTTTCAGACAGCTATACAATCCAGATGTTGATAGTGATTAAACTGTTACTGATCAATCTCTTAGAAATACAAGAAATAGATTTGATAATTTAATACTCTGGGTTATCCTATTCACAGTGTAACTCAATTCACATTTCTGAATCCTCTCCATTCCTAATCTTTTGCAACTCTTTGTGAAATCTTTTTTTGCTAAACTTTATACCAAAAACACCCGATAAATATTTCAAAAGGAATTGAAATAAAATGCATGAAATTACGGTCTCTTGCATAAACTGAACAACTGGTAACATTCGAAACTCTGCAATACAGAGCTCTAGGTGAAAGCAATGACAGTAAAAATATTTGGGGATCGAAGCCCTGACCCTCTACACGGAGTCAAGAAGGCTCAAAAAACCCAGTCTCCAAACAATAATTCGCGAGAAACGACATCTGATCGTGTTGATTTCTCTTCTGTACTAAAAGAAGTAAATCAAGCTAAAGAAATAACCCCTTTAGCAAGCATGGAAAGAACTAAAAAAGTGCAAGATTTCTCTTCTGTACTGAAAGAAGTAAATCAAGCTAAAGAAATGAGCCCGTTAGCAAGCATAGAAAGAACAAAAAAAGTGCAGGCGTTAAAGGAACAGGTAGCAAATGGGAATTATCATCCTGATTTGCATAAGGTTGCTGCGAGTCTCCTGAGATTTCTTACAGAAGGAAGATAATTATGGCGGCCCAGAACATACACGACCAGCTTTGCCATTTACATTCACTATTATTGGAAGAAAGGGAATGCGCCAAATCTCTTGATATTGATGGAATAATCAAAATTTCAAAGGAGAAGGGAGAATTACTAAAGACCTTGGATCCTATAGAAAATTTAAACCCGGAAGATGCTTCATTCGCCGAAACAATCCGGGCTGAAAACCGTCGTAACGCATACCTTTTCTGGTCGACCCTTAATTGGATTCGTGATTCCATGGAATTTTTCGGCAAACAAGTATCACCCAAGGTCTACAATTCTGGTGGCAGCGCTATAAACAACTGTTCCAACGGCAGACTTCTTTCAGGAAAAATATGACATGAGTGGACTTCTTGCTGCGCTGAATTCCGGAAAATCCAGCCTCTTTACCAATCAGAAGCTCATAGAAATTGCGGGCAACAACATCAGTAATGTAAATACGCCCGGATATTCCAGACAAAAAGGTGTAATCAATTCCCAGCCCTCTCTTGAAATCAATGGCTATTTTGTTGGTATGGGTACAAGAGTTGATGATATTGTCCGTGAACATGATGTCTTTATCACCAATCAACTTCAGGCGAAAAATAGCACCTTGGGTGAAGAAAACGCTAAATCAATCCCTCTCACTGAACTTGAAAGTATTTTTAATATTTCAGAACAGAATTTAGCAACAGAGATTGATCGGTTTTTTGATGCCTGGCAGGAACTGGCTTCCAATCCAGGTGGACAAGTTGAACGGGATATCGTTATGCAACAGGCTGATAAACTTGCAGGCGCCTTTTCTAACACTTCTCTTGACCTTGACAAGACCAGGAACGATATAAACAGTACCCTGACATCTAAAATTGATTCCATTAACCTTAAATTAACTGAAGTTGCTGAATTAAACGGAAGAATTTCTGATATAGAGGCAACAGGCCATACGGCAAACGCTTTCCATGACCGACGAGACCTTCTTCTGCGAGAATTGTCTCACAGCCTTGGAATACAGTCATACAAAGAAAATAACGGGATGATTACGGTAACACTACCTGGTGGACTGCCGCTTGTGCAACTTACAGAAGCTCTGGAACTACAAAGTGTTGAGGTAGCCGGTAATATACAGTTTCAACTGCAATACAATAACAGCACATTCAATGCCAACTTGAATAATTTCGGCGGCGAATTCAAAGGGTTACTTTCTGTACGAGACCAACTTATACCTTCACTGAAAAGCAGCCTTGATACTATGGCATATACAATGGTATCGGAAGTTAATACGCAGCATCAGGCAGGAAGAGGTCTTGATGATAACACTCATCTATTCTTCGATGCCCTTGCTACTGAAACTAATGCAAGCCTGAACCTCAGTCTGGCAGTTCAAAATACCAATGAATTGGCAGCAGGGACCAGCTCTGCTCCTGGGGACAATGCGAACGCACTGCTCATTGCGGCCTTACGAAATAATAAAATGGTCGGTAATACAGATACATTAGCGGAAGCATATGGCAAAATAACAGCAACGGTGGGAATTGAATCACGTCAGAATAAACTGTCATTAGAGGGGACAGAAGATGCGCTTATACAGTTAGAAAACTTACGAGAAGGTGTTTCAGGTGTTTCCCTGGAAGAAGAGATGATAAATCTGATACAATACCAAGCTGGCTTCCAGGCATCTTCCAAATTCCTGTCCATTGTCGATGAGATGCTTGATTCATTGCTTTCTCTCAAGAGGTAAGAAATGCGTGCCACGCTAGGAACCACTTATAGAACTCTTCAGACCCAGATCAACCAGATGAGTGACCGGTTGAACAGTATACGGATGGTCGCAACCAGTGGTAAAAAAGTCAATAAACCATCCGATGATCCTACTGCTATAGAACCTATACTAAACTCGCGCGCTCAAATTCGGGCTAATGACCAATATATGAAAACCATGGGACAAGGATTAGATAAAATACAGACCGTGGAAAGTCATTTGGCTCATATGGAAAATATCCTCGTAAATGCAAAGGAGATAGCCATAAACTCTATTAATGGTGCCATGGATAGCCAGAGTAGAGTCATTCTCGCGGATAATATCGGACACCTAAAAGATGAACTTCTTGCTGCAGCAAACACCAAAATAAACGGTAAATATATATTTGCCGGATATGAGGAAGGGACTTTGCCATTTACAACAAATCCAGTTTATGATCCGCTGAATCCGCTCTCACGGCCAATCCTTTATAATGGCGATAATAATGCCACTTCTCTTGAAATTTCCCCAGGAGAAACTGTTGAAGTCAGCTTATCCGGTAATGAACTTTTTCTCGGTGATGCTGATAATGATGGAACTGTTGATGCAGGCAGTGCAGACATGTTTGCAACTTTGACCAAGATAGAAGAAGCCTTAAGAGCAAATAACCCCAGTGGGGTTGAGGCTCAGTTGGATAACCTGGATGTTGCCGCTGACCAAAACAGACAACTCCGCGCCCGTATGGGAAACAACGCTCAGCGTATTGAAACGGCCTCAGGACATTTGGAAAACGCTCAGATAGATATGAAGGCAATATTATCCCGTTATGAAGATGCAGATATCATCGAGACTTTGACAAGCTTGACCCAACAGGAAACCGCTTTTGAGGCTGCATTAAAGGTTACTGCCGAGGTATCAAGACTTTCAATTCTTGATTTTATCTAAATTTAACAGCATACTCGCAGTATATTTCACCTGCGTCAGCAGGTGATTTTTTTAAGCATGATTATATATAAATCTTCTATTAACTTAAATTTCTCCTTCGGAGGAAGGAAGAGAAAAGCCAAGGAGGGCGACTATGCTGGTTCTGACAAGAAGGCCTGGGGAAGGACTTCACATTGGCGATGATATCAAAATTACAATTCTTGAAATTAAAGGGGGAGGCATCAGAATAGGTATCGATGCCCCGCGTGATAAAAGAATTTACAGACATGAAATATATGATCGCATCTGCCAAGAAAACCAAGAGGCGACAAATTGGGATATTGACGATCTCAATATGCTGACTAAAGCCATCAAGGAGAAAAAGAAACCCTAATGAGTATGAAAAGCTCGTCTGATATAAAAAAAATAATTACCCGCTTCGGCGAGGTTGAGTACGACCCGGATAAAACATTAACCTTTCCTGATGGCCTCATAGGTTTTGGATCCTTGCGGGAATTCATCGTTATGCCAAACAGGAAAGAGGGGCCTCTTTTCTGGATTCAAAGCGTGGAAGACCCACAAATAGCCTTTGTGGTTACAGACCCGACCAATTTTTTTCTGGAATATCGGATAATACCTAACCAGATCGAACTTGATAAACTTGGAGTTTCTGCTGAAGATGAATATTACGCGCTTGCAATTGTAACCGTTCCACCAGACCAAAAGATTACCCTTAATCTGGCAGCTCCAATAGTTTATACACCCAAAAAAAACCGGGCGATACAGATTATTTTGGAGAACACCGAGTTTGGTCCTAAAACTCCTCTTCCAGATTCATAGTTCCTCAATATTACAAAGATTTCTGCTGCTAATACTAGGTATATACTTAAATGGCCTTCTTTTTGCAAAATAAAAGAGAAGGCCATTTTTATATGTACGCCCAGCAAAATTATTAGGTATGGCCGAAACTTTAAATACGGTAAGTAATTGGTTTTCTGGTACTATTTAAATTATTTTTGTTTTGACATTATGGAAGGATAATCATTGTTCTGGAACTATGAGTCAAATTATTGAGTTGAGTTAGTATTTTGACAAAAACCTATCTGCTGTTCAATTAAAGGGCCAGATCAAAAAAATAGAGATCATTGCAGGAACATTATGAGACAAGAAAATCTACAAACAATGAATGAGAACGCAGATCACCTTGATTTACTGGGACCTGTTGTGTCAAATATTTTCGGTGATCAATATTTGTATTCAATTAATCGTGATGCCTTCAATAAAGTGGGTTCTGATGCTTTTTACGCGTCACACTTCGGCAGGGGTCTAATTAAAAAAAATACACTGCAGATAATTATTGGTACCGATTCAGGTCTTCTGATCAAATACATCAATAAGCAGGATATACCTGAAGGTTCGCAATTTCTCTTTATAGAGATAGACGAAATGGCATCCTATCTTGACCAAACCCTGGACTGGTCTAAACTGGACCCAAGGATAAAATGTATCTCCTATAACAACTGGTTTGAACAGACAAAAACCTTAAATATTACTGACTATATCTATATCAATAATCTTAAAATTACTAAGTCCATTGCTGCACAAGATGATTTTCTTTCAAAGTATACAGAAATTTCCTGGCAGGTCCGTAAAAAGCTGGAACAGTTATTTTGGCAGGTTAATGCGAACTTAGGAAGTGAGGCATTTCTTTATCGTCAAATAGAAAATCTAGCGGAAAACCGCGTACCATCAGCATACCTGAAAAACACCTTTTGCGGCAAGACGGCTGTTCTTCTGGCCGGTGGGCCTTCATTGGATGATTTTTTGCCATGGGTGAAGGCAAATCGTGATAATTTTGCACTTTTAGCTGTCTCCAGAATATCCAGGCGATTATTGGAAGTAGATTTGAAGCCTGACATGATATTTTCGATTGATCCGCATGAAATCAGTTTTGACGTAAGCAAAGAAATGCTATTACTGCCTGAGAAGACTGTTTTTGTTAACCTGTATCATGCATCCAGTATGCTTGTTGGACAATGGCGTGGCAGAAACGTGTTCTCCGGCCAACGATTTCCATGGTCTACGAAACTGAATGAAGAAAGTATTGGTAAATCAGGCGGCACGGTAACTAACTTTGCCCTTTCTACAGCTATTGATATGGGTTTTTCTCAAATAATCCTTGTTGGTCTAAATCTCTGCTATAGCAAAGACGGTTACACACATGCAAAGGGTAGCAATGAATTCGATACTGGTCCTAATTTAGGCAATCTGGTTACCTATGTTGAAACCAACGGCGGCTGGCTGGCTGAGACAGACCATGAATTTGAAGCGGCTGTGACCTATTTGAAGCTTCAGGCAAATGATGCAAAAAAACATAATGTAAGACTGATCAACCCTGCTCCTGATGCAGTTAAAATACCTGATATTGAGCATCTATCTGTTGAAGCAATTGCCATAAATCCCTTAGAGAAACCGGCACTGACCAGCCTTCACGACGCCCTGCCGGAGGACACTAGAGAAAGCAGAACCGCCCACTATAAAAACATTCTTACCGAACTGGCTCGGGCTAATGGTAATTTCAGAAAGATAAAACATCTTGCTCTTGAAGCCCTTGCAGCCAACAAAGGCCTTTTTGGGAGAGATGGTAAAAAAGCAGACTTCAAATATAAAAAACAGATGGACAAAATAGAAAGGAAACTTAACCAGTAATATAAAGATTTTTCTTTTATTGTCAAACAGTTCGGTATTCGATTTTTTCTAAAAACCACCAGACCTGATCCAGATAAAGAGTGGACGGATGATGAAATTGAAAACACAGCGAAAATTTACTACGAGGCTTATCGAGATTCTGCTGAAACGCTTTTGAAAACCATTAAGAAAGCCCAAAAACGATTACATGCAAGATTGGAAGAGGAAAAGGAATCACCTGACTTCAAGAATCTGCTTATTCCTTTATGGAGAAAAGAAAAACAACCAGGACGTGGTTTGGTCTGGCAGATCAGGAATAAAAACTGCTCAGATACTCTGCCTAATGAGATAAATATAGAATTTGATAAATTGCACGATGAATTTTCAGAAATCATTGATGAAAAAGAGACGCCCCAATTGGATCTCTGTAAACATTATGCTGAATTAAAAGGTGTAAAGAATAAAGCTCTTCATTTTTATCAAAACAATGACATGGATGACTTAAATCGTTTAGCTGAAGCCCTTGCAAAACACCCGAATCCTGAGGCTACGCCGTATTATTTTCTCGCATCCGGATATGTCGCAGAATTGGGAGGTGACAAGGAAAAAGCATTGGAACACTATCAGCAATTAATATCGGATTTAGATGGTCCTCTGCTAGAAGAAGCCTTACGCCGAATTACGTCAATTACGCTGAGTATCAATGATGGGCAAAATGCCCTCGAAGGGCTGAAATGTCTTTCTGCAATATCTCCAATATACCTGCAACAATACGCAGAAATGCTGAAAATCTCCGGAGATTCCCAAAAAGCTTTAGAGGTGTATGCGGATTATATCGAATTTTTCCCCGAGGATCTGAATGCATACCTGCGGGCAGGTAGCATCTACAAAGAACTTAACATAGAAGAAGGAGCACAGATGATGTTTCGGCATGTACTGACAAAAGACCCAGACAATCAAGCTGCCCATACGCTGCTCAATAATATGAGGTAAATATTAATAGTCCATAGCACACCATCATTGTCACTACTCTGTCTTTTTTCCCATTATCTGCAAATAATTTACCGCAGTAAATTATTTGATTGTGAAGCAATTTGCCGCCTATTTTCTTAATATTCCTCTTTCTTAAAAATTCAAGAATAAACCAGCACTTGTGCATTCAATTTCCATAGAGCATAATAGGATCAATTCTAAATAAATTCAAAAACCTATAAAAAGGGTAACGAATGGATAAATACTATAAAAACAAAAAAGACCAATCCAAATATGTGCCTACTGAACATCCTGAAGTCATGGTATCCTTTATTATGCCTAGCTATAACAGAGAACCAGTTTTAAAAGAATGTCTCACCCATCTATATTCTAGAAACTACACTTTTTCATTTGAAATTATTGTTTTAGAAAACAACTCTTCTGATAACTCTGTATCAATGATCAAAAACAACTTTCCAAAAGTAAAGTTGATTGAACTTAAAGAAAATATCGGAGCTTTATCAAGGAATTTAGGCATCAAAAAATCGTTAGGCAAATACATAGTTATGCTTGATGATGACTCTTATCCGAAACCTGGGTGCATCGAACCTGCCCTGGAAGTTTTTAAAAATGATGTTGAAAAGAAAATTGGCTGTATTGCTTTTAATATTCAACGAGTAGACGGCTCTTTTGAAACGGCAGGAATTTATACTTCTTTTACTGGCTGTGGTGCAATGTTTAGAAAAGATATTTTCTACCAGATCGGCATGTATCCGGACAACTATCTGTTTTATGTTGAAGAATATGATCTTTCCTGCAGAATCGTGAATAAGGGGCTAAAAATACTAAATTTTAAGGAACTTGAAGTTGTTCATTTAAAAACTCAGGTTAATCGAAATTTTAACGGGATAATGACCCGGCTTGTGCGAAATAATCTCATGTTATGGTCTAAATATCTCCCCAAAGAATTTGCAGCGCCGCAAATTAAATTAGAGCTTTGGAGATACCACTATATTGCCTTAAAAGAAGATGCTCTTCCTGGATATGACGAGGGATGTAGGCAAGGGAAAAAACTGATAGAAAAATACCGACATGATCGAAGCAATGAAATAAGCAATGAGTCCACACGTCAAATGTTAGCCCTTGATGAAATCCATCGGCGGGTTAGTCGCTTACAGGAATATGGTACTATTAAAACTGTTTTGATTTTTAATTTTGGAAAACTTATATATTTTCTTTTGCAAGAAATTGCTAAAGAGGGCTTTGAAGTGATGGGTATTATAGATGATAATGTCCATATGCAACAGACTACCTATTCTGGGGTTCCTATTTACCCGAGGAAACGAATGGAAGCAAAAGATTTTGATGCAATTGTCATTGGCAGTTCTTCTTTGGCGCTAAATGATTTGTTTGAAAAACAGCTGAAACAGCTTGATTTAAATATACCAATAATACGCCTCTGTGATTACGATAAGCTACCAAATTACATTCCAACTATTTCCAGCTATAATTAAATTGGATCGTCAATGCAATTCACACAGCGGGTGCGAATATCCACTGGTTTAAAATGTAACGCCAGATGTAAATTCTGTTATTTTCATGAGGAATTGAATACCCAAGAGTATTCAGGTCGTCAGATAATGAAAATGCTGGATCTGGCGGCTGAATATGACATTAAGGATATTGATTTTTCCGGCGGAGAGCCTACTATTCGAAACGATATCAACTCATTATTATCATATGCTCATTCCATCGGTTTTCGAAAAAATTGCATTATCACAAATGGAATAAAAACAAGCGATTTAGACTTTCTCAAAAGTCTCATTGATTCCGGTCTTAACGAAATATTGATATCAATACACGGCAATTCCGCCCACGTTCATGATGAACTGGTCGGGGTTCATGGCGCTTTTTCAAACATTATTAAATCATTGAAAAATTATAAGGAAACAGGAATACGATTTAGGATCAATTGCGTAGTAAACCGGTATAATTACAAATCCTTGCCCCAATTCGCTGAAATTGCCGATCGCTATAAGCCTGCTGCATTCAACTTTATCAGTTTCAATGATTGGGTCAATGCAGAATCCTTAACTGAAAGAATTTCGGTCAGATATATTGAAGCGTCTCCATACCTAAAAAAAACAATTGATCTTTTGGATCAACTTGTCCCAAAAGTAACTGTCCGTTATATTCCATTCTGCTTTATGCAAGGCTATGAAAAACATGTATGTAATCTATTGCAGAATGACTATGACAATGATGAATGGAATGATGCTGTAAAACGGCTGGTCACAGATATCGATTCTCCGCGGCTGACCAACTATTATGACGGGCTCAACGCAACATGGCGAGAATCTCATGAGCAACTTTCGAGTGTGCTTAAATCTGAGGAGCGTGATCTAATGGAAACCGTTGATTCTAATGATCCATTTACAGAATTTCCGCCCAAGCTGGCAAAATTGGCACACAAGGTGGAAAATTATGCAAAAAGGAAAAATTATGTAAAAGGGAAAAATTGTATTAATTGCTCCCGGAACCTTATATGTGATGGCCTTGAAAACACCTATTCATTTATTAATTCAACAGAGGAACTGGAAACGGTTTCCGGGCTGCCGGTGCAAGACCCGATGCTTTTCCGACGTGGTTACTGCAAAAGCTGGGCGTGACGTGATAAAGCCAATGTAGGAAGCAAAGATGAAAGAGCTGACCGAAGACACTTATTTCCTCGATCCTGAGTATGCCTTACAAATCGCTTTACAGCAGAATATCATAGAATTAAGCACTGGCGAAAAGGTCCTGCAGCAATGCTATTACAACGGTGAGATTCAAAACACGCAGTTGCCCAATCTTTTCCATGTGCCAGTGGATCAGTTTGTCAACTTCTTCCTGGATCAGGATTTACGACTTCCACAAAATATACATTATCAAAACGAAGAAGTTTCCCCTGATGTAAAAAATGAAATTCAAAAAT
>CAMYJP010000070.1 GCA_947258675.1 uncultured Desulfobulbaceae bacterium
GAACGGTTTTGAACTTACAAAAAATATACGCATTCATCATAAAAGAGATGAGATTTCCATCATAGGGTTATCTGACCAAGCAGATAGTTTTCTCTCTGCTCAATTTATAAAATACGGCGCAAATGATTTTATCAATAAACCTTTTTTAAACGAGGAGTTTTACTGCCGAATTACCCAAGCCATTGAGACTATAGAGAATGTTAAAAAAATCAAAGAACTTTCAAATAAGGATTACCTGACCGGGCTTTTCAACCGTCGCTTCTTCTTTGAGTCTGGCAATAAAATGTATGCAAGCGCTTACAGAAAACACATCACCATGAGCATTGCAATCCTTGATATAGATTATTTTAAAAATATTAATGATACCCATGGCCATGATTCAGGTGACGAAGTATTGAAAAATCTAGGCAAACTTCTCGAAGACCGGTTCAGGACTACAGATATAGTTGCCAGAGTCGGTGGAGAGGAGTTCTGCATTCTGTTGGCAAATAATGATATAAATGAAACCTATGCCATTTTTGAAGATCTACGTAAAACTATCGAAGAATCAACAATCCAAATTGGTCAGGATGATATCAATTATACCGTCAGCATCGGGGTTTGCACGAAGCTGATGGATTCTCTTGAAGAAATGATAAAGCAGGCCGATCTAATGTTATACAAGGCAAAGGAAGGCGGCAGAAACAGGATAGAAATTCTTACGTAAATTTGCGAAAAAGGTTCTTTAAGTTTTTACTAACTAATTACTAACAGTTGAGGGAATTACCATGCTATTTCAGGCTGATGAAGCCTTACAAATCTACATCGACGAATCACTAGACCACCTTGCTGATTTTGAAAACGATTTATTGGCAATAGAAAAAAACAAGCATGACATTGATGAGAACCTTGTCAATAAAGTTTTCAGAAGCGCTCATTCAATTAAAGGCGGTGCCGGCTTACTTGGATATATCAATATTAAAGAACTATCCCATAAAATCGAAAATATTTTAGGCATGATACGCAACAATGAATTAATGCCTAGCTCTGATATTATAAATGTTCTCCTTAAGGGAACTGACATACTGAAAGAACTGTTCAACAACATTACTGAAAGCAATGGAATGAATATAGAGGAATGCCTCAATATTCTAACTTCAATCTCTGAAAATAAGATCGACGCAGAAGCACCTCCTGAATCAAATGATGTATCAAAAACCGTTTCCCTATCCCCAGCTGAATCATCTCCTCCAAGCGACAGCATAGGATCAGTTGACAAAGATGCATTACAAGTATATCTGGATGAATCCCATGAACATTTAGAAAATTTTGAACACGATCTTCTTGAAATTGAAAAACAGGGTATTGATGAAAATAAAGACCTAGTAAACAAAATTTTCAGAGGGGCTCACTCAATAAAGGGTGGTGCTGGATTCCTAGGTTTTAATAACATCAAGGAACTTGCACACAAAACAGAAAATATTCTCGGGCTTATTCGAACAAAGAAACTCAGTCCTACTAGTGAAGTTGTAAGCATTCTTTTAAAATCATCAGACCTTCTCAAATCCATGCTTACAAACATTCATGATAATAACAATGTGGACATATCCGAACAGCTGAACGCCCTTGACTCCTGTACCGCACCTTCCGTTATTGACAGTGAAAATAAAAACAAACTTTCTGAACATGATGAAAAAGAACCAGAAAAAGACAGCTTAAAGGAACCTGTCGCTCCCACTCCCCCAGATAGTTTGGATGAGCAGGATAAACCCAAAATAGTAAAAGCAGCTCCTATTGTTCAAGAAACAGTTTCTTCTTCCTCAAATCTAGCTTCAAGTCTTCGAGTCCGTACAAACCTCCTTGATCTTCTTATGACCCTTGCCGGTGAAATGGTTTTAAGCAGGAACCAATTGCTTCAGGCTACTTCTTCAAAAGATATGCGAGCTATTGAAGTTGTCGGTCAGAGAGTTAACCACATTACTTCTGAACTGCAAGAAGCAATTATGCAAACCAGAATGCAGCCGGTAGCTAATGTTTTTAATAAATTCCCAAGGTTGGTGCGTGATATTGCCAGAGAGGTTGGTAAAGATGTTGCTCTTATAATCGAAGGAAAAGGAGTTGAACTTGATAAAACGATTATAGAAGCTATTAATGACCCCCTCATACATCTCATTCGGAATTCAATTGATCACGGCATAGAATTCGCTGATGAAAGAATAAAAAAAGGGAAACCTGCTCAAGGAAAAATTATCTTAAAGGCATCACATGAGGCTGGACATGTTTTCCTTGAAGTCAAGGATGATGGAGCAGGTCTAGATAGCAGCAAGTTCGCCAGGAAGGCTTTGAATCTTGGTTTGATCGAAGAAGAACAACTGCGAATGATGTCTAAAAAAGACAAGTTCAATCTAATACTCTTACCTGGATTTTCCACAGCAGAGGAAATTACAGATGTTTCCGGACGCGGTGTTGGCATGGATGTGGTTAAGACCAATTTTGATAAATTAGGCGGCCAGATTGATATTAACTCCATTCTTGACGAGGGAACCACAATACGTATTAAGCTTCCTTTGACGCTGGCAATTATCTCAAGTCAGATTGTTATTAATTCGGGTCAACGTTTTGCAGTTCCACAGGTTAATATTTTAGAACTTCTGAGAATACCTGCTGACCAGGTTAAACACAGAATTGAAAAGGTAGGCGATGCCGAAGTAGTGAGGCTCCGCGGCAACCTGCTTCCTTTAGTGAAATTGTCCGCTGTTCTTGGAATTGATCAATATTACATAGACCCGGGCAGTGGTCTTCCACAACCAAACCGACGAAATAATATCGCTGATCGAAGATCAAAAAATACTTCATTGCACAAAGAAATTGAAATTAAAATTAAAGAATCAATTCATTCAGAAGATCGAAATTTATCCGACAGGCGTTACCGATCATCAAGTGCCCTTAATATTGTCATAGTAAATACCGGCATGCTTAAATATGGTCTTGTTGTTGATGAATTACATGATTCTGAAGAAATTGTTGTCAAGCCCCTTGGAAGACATCTTAACAATTGTAATATATATGCCGGGGCTACAATAATGGGTGATGGGCTTGTTGCTTTGATCCTTGATATTACGAATATAGCCAGATCTGCTGGCTTAACATCCGTTGATGGCTCTGATAGAGCACATGATGTTGCCAAAGAGTCTGAAGAGTCTGCTCACTCCAAAAATGAAAAACAAGCTTTACTTATCTTTAAAAGCGCTGCAGATGAACAATTTGCTGTTCCACTTAACCAGGTCCTGCGTATAGAAAAAATCAAAAAATCAGCTATTGAAATTATAGGTGAGAGAAGAGTAATGCAATATAGAGGCGGCACACTACCGCTGTTCAGTATAGATGAGGCATCTCAGGTAAAACCACTCGCAGACTGCTCAGACTATCTCGTACTTATTTTCACTCTTGCCGGCCAGGAAGTTGGATTATTGGCAACGCCTCCGGTAAATGCTATTGAATTCGTTCTGAACATAGATGACAAGACAAACAGGCAGATTGGAATACTTGGCTCATGTATAATTGATAATAACATTACACTTTTTGCCAACGTATATGACATTTATCACAAAATTAATCCTGAATGGTTTGCCAACCGCCCTTCCCTTAAAACAAAAGATGGACATGGATTAACTATTCTTACTGCTGAGGACTCTAACTTTTTCAGAAGCCAGATAAAACAATTTCTAGAAGATGAAGGCTACAATGTTATAGAGGCAGAGGATGGCATGGTTGCATTAAACATTCTCCAAGAACGTTCATCAGAAATTTCTTTGGTCGTAACGGATATTGAAATGCCGAATCTGGATGGTTTTGGCCTAGCAAAGGCCATAAAAAATGATAACCTTCTATCACATTTACCCATTGTAGCTTTAACTACCTTGGCAGGAGAAAAAGATGTGGCATTGGGCAAACAGGTTGGAATTGATTCCTACTTGGTTAAACTCGATAAAGAAAATCTTCTGGAAACAATTCATTCACATCTCAGCAATACTATTTATCCAAATTGATGGAGTATATTTTCCTCTTTAAAACAAATAATTAGGCTACATAAGATTGTTAAATAAACAATGACGCGATTTCGAAAGCACTTGCATATCAAAAGCATTAAAACCAAGCTCCTATTCGCAGTCGGAATTTTAAGTTCTATCCTAATGCTTATTAATATATCCTTTCAATATTATGGAGAGAAAAAATCTCTGTACCATGAAACAGAGGTTGCTCTTGAATTGAGGTATCAATTTATTCTTCATTTATTAAATGATTCTACAGATAACTTATCAGCAATGGCCACGCTGATGGCAAGCTCCGCTGAAGTTCAAAAAAACATGTTTGAAGGTCACCCCAAAGAACTAAAAAATACAGCTCAACATCTTTACACAGCCAGCAATCAGGATATGTCAATAAGTCAGCTTAATTTCTATTCTGTTTCTGACTCATTACTTCTGAGCCTCCAAGTAATACCACAAAATGACAACCATCACCTATCGGAGGGAAAGGTTGATTTACCTCCTAGAAATAAACCCAAAACTGGACTTAATACGACTGGGTCCCACTTAGCGATCAGCGGAGTTGCTCCTATTGCTTATGAAGGAAAACCAACTGGATTGATTGAAGTTATTTCTGAAGTAAGGCCCTCGTTTTTAAAAAGTATTAAAACTTCGCAAGAATTTCATACTTCAATAATTATTCCTAACGGTGAAGAATATCTTTGTTTGGAAACAGGGCAATGCCTTCACTCAACTCCTGACAAATATCCATTTTTGACAAAAGTATTTGAAAAAGGGGAAACAGAAATTATACATTTTTCTCATGAAGGTTCTAAACATTTTTCCTGGTTAGGACCTCTTAAAGATCAGGCTGATACTACAATAGCCGTTGTTGCAATAAGCAGAAAACTTGACCCTCTAATTTGGGACCTTACACAGGGTCTTTTGAAATCAATACTCATGGGCATAGCAACCGTTATTCTCTTGCTTTTCACCATATATTATTTAATCGAAAAACTTATAAATGTTCCGATAATAGAATTAGTTGAAGTTTTCAAAAAAGCAGGGGAAGGAGACCTAACCCAACGTGCAAACACACAAACAGTTAATTGTTCAGCAATTACCGGCTGTGAGCAAAAAAAGTGTGTAATGTACAACAGAAAAGGTCACTGCTGGGAAGAAGCCGGATCCCTTGCCTTTGATATTCAATGCCCTAAAATAAAAAATGGGGTTTATCAATCATGTACTGAATGTGAAAGTGTCTACCAACAAGTGTTCTCCAATGAAATAAACCAGCTTTCGAATTATTTTAATTCATTTATGATAAAGTTTGAGGCCATTATTAATAATATCTATGGCCATAATAAAATTCTTGCCAAATCTTCGATAAATCTTGCTGCAATATCTCAAGAAATGTCATCGACTGTGGAACAGACAGCCTATAAAACAAAAAATGTTACTCAAGAAGCTGAAGAAATGAGCCTGACAATGGAATCAACCGCTACTGCCACTGAAATTGCTTCCGACAACGTAAAATCTGCTGCAGCCTCTGTCAGGCAAATAACCAATGATATCCAACAAGTTGCAAATAATCTTGAAAAGGCCAGGAATATAGCGGGTGAAGCGGTGCAAAGCGCAGATACAGTATCCGAAACCGTCGGGAAACTTGGGGATTCAGCAGAAGAGATTGATGCGGTTACAGAAACTATTAATGAAATTTCGGAACAGACCAAACTTCTTGCTTTGAATTCAACAATTGAAGCAGCAAGAGCGGGAGAAGCGGGTAAAGGATTTGCTGTTGTGGCAAATGAAATCAAAAACCTTGCTCGACAAACCGCCGATGCAACCAATGATATCAAAAATAAAATAATTGGTATTCAGCAGTCAACTGACGGAACTGTCAGTCAAATTGATCAAATATCCAAAATAATTAATTCAATGAATGAAATTGTTACAAATGTCGCAATCAGAGTTGAAGAACAATCATCTATAACAATGGACATTGCCGAGAATGTAGATAGTGCATCCAATGGAATCCAGGACATCACAAACAATATTTCTCAGCATTCCAAAGTGGCAACTGTTGTTACAAAAAATTTTGCTGATGTAAACCTTGCTACCAATGAAATGACTAACAGCAGCATACAGGTGAGAACTAATGCTGAAAATTTATCTCGTATGGTAGAAGAGCTCGATCAAATAATTGATCAATTTAAGCGTTAGGAGAAAACATTTCTATGAATTACCAAACAGATTTTGCAAAAGCTATACAGCCCATCGAACTGATAACATTTTATGTCGGGAACACACTCTGCGGGCTTGATATTTCTAAAATCCAAGGAATAAATAAACTTTTTAATATTACTCCTGTTTCTTTAGCTCCTGATTACATCAAAGGTCTTCTAAATCTAAGGGGACAGATCATTACTATTATCGATCTCGGCAAAAGACTTGGACTAAATTACTCAGAGGTTAGCTGCGATAGCCGAGGGATAATCATTGACCAAGATCAGGAGCTTATTGGACTTCAGGTCGATAAAATTCAGGATGTAGTACTTACTGATATAAATAATTTAGAGCCTCCTCCTGCCAATATTGGTGAATTGCAAAGTATCTATTTTGAAAATGTCTTTAAGGCCGAGGATAGGCTCATTGGTATTCTTGATCTTAAAGAAGTTCTCAAAACAACAGAATAAGTAATCGCTAAAAAGCAACAGCATACTGATATTTTCAAACTTTATAATTCACTCTAGCAATATCAACAAACGCATGGGCAATATAATATGAAAGAAGGCGACACTTTACGTGTGCTCATTGTTGATGACACAATATTCTATCGCAAAGTTGTGCGAGAAATTGTGGAGCAATTACCTAATGTTCAACTGGCAGGTGTGGCACCAAACGGTAAATTAGCTGTTAAAAAAATTTCTACCCTAAAACCTCACCTATTAATCCTTGATATAGAAATGCCAGAAATGAATGGACTCGAAGTCCTAGAATATTTAGCCAAGAATTCGCCCGAAGTTGGAGCTGTAATGTTCAGTTCACATACTCAAAAAGGCAGTGAAATGACCATTAAGGCCCTGGAATTGGGAGCATTTGATTTTATTCCAAAACCTCAAGAGGGATCTTTAGAAGAGAATCAAATGGAAGTCAAAAAATTACTGGTTCCAATACTTGATTCATATTCAAGGCATCGAAAAATTCACTCTCTTTATAACCATATTAACCAGCCGGGAACAACTGTTGCCAAACAATCATATTCTACCGCTGGTGATCGTATAGAGCAAACAGGGAATAAAAAAGCGAAATGTCAGAAATCAAAAATTGTTGCAATCGGTGTTTCTACCGGTGGACCAAATGCTCTTTCCCATTTGGTGCAGCAAATTCCTCATGATTTGGGTGTACCTATCGTAATAGTTCAACACATGCCGCCTAATTTCACCAATGAATTGGCCAAAAGACTAGATTCAAAATGTTCTATGCATGTTAAAGAAGCTGCTGATAATGAACCTATTCTCCCAAATACAATTTATATTGCGCCAGGCGGTAAACAAATGAAATTAATGAACGGACTCCGCGGCAAACCTACATTTATAAAAATTACAGACGATTTCCCTGAAAACGGCTGCAAGCCATCAGTTGATTATCTGTTTAGGTCAATTGCAGAAATATATCCAAATTGCGCCACCGGAGTCATCATGACTGGCATGGGCAGAGACGGTACCCTCGGGTTAAAATTAATGAAGCGGCAAGGCGCTACAATTATAGCCCAAGATAAAGATACCTGTATCGTCTATGGCATGCCAAAAGTGGCTATTGATGCCGGAATTGTCGATTTCATTGAACCACTTGATAAACTTGCCGAGACAATGTGTTCCACAGTACGACGTATCAACTGATTAATTAAACGATAAACCGAGACATCATGCTTCAATCACTCACTGCTCCTATTATAACATTATAAACAAATCAAGCTACTTAACGAAGAAAAGTTAAGATAATGGTGACCATAACCACTGGTGAAATTGAATCAATCATCAAATATATCTATAAGATCTCAGGAATCAGCCTTGATCACTCAAAGACGTATCTCATTGAGGGAAGGCTTGGCACCCTTCTCGATGAATATGGTTTTTCTTCTTTTGCTGAACTGATCCAGAAAGCTTCACTCGATCCTACCAAATCACTAGAAAAAGAGATAATAAATAGAATAACCACTCAGGAAACCCTTTTTTTCCGTGATAATGCACCGTTTGAACTACTGAAACACAAAATACTTCCAGACCTCATTGATAAACGAACCCCTTCTTTCCCTGTACTCCCAGTACCATTGAAAATTTGGAGTGCTGCCTGTTCCACTGGACAAGAAATTTACAGTATTGCTATCACTTTGAACGAACTCCTGCCAGATCTTAACCGCTACAATATAAAATTATTAGGCACTGATATTTCTGATACTGCGATAGCAAAAGCAAGTTATGGGGAATATAACAGGTTTGAAGTCATGCGGGGACTTTCACAGGAGAGGTTGCAAAAATATTTTATAAATACTGGGGACACCTGGAAAATAAAAGATGAGATACGATACATGGTTCAATTCAAAAAAATGAACCTCATGGAACCGTATACTTCTAGAGAAACATTTGACATAATTTTTTGCAGAAATGTAGCAATATATTTTTCCAAAGATGACCGAACATTCTTTTATGAGAATTTGGCAAAAATGCTCAGCAGTGATGGTTATTTAATAGTAGGCGCAAGTGAATCAATGGTTGGTGTCTGCCAAAAATTCGAACCCTATGAATACCTGCGAACCCTTTTTTATCAGTTTAAAGAATGAATTCGCTAAACCTTAAAGGTGCTAACCAGTTTCTTTATCTGATCAGCCAATTTCGCTAATTCATCAGCACTTACGTTAAGTATTGCGCTGCTGTTGGAAATCTCACTGTTTTTCTGATTTAATTCTGAGATATCATTGACAATTAGTTTTGTAGCAGAAGCTGTTTCTAAGGTTTTGGAGCTTACTTCTTTTATACCATCGGAAAACTGGACCATATTTCTGGATATCTCTTTAGTTGCCATAGATTCTTCTTCTATAGACGCAGCTATTTCTGAAACGAGTTCATTCACCTCGTTGATTACTGATGAAATTTCATCAATTTCAGAAATTGTGCTGGAAGTTTTGCTTTGAATTGCTTCAATCTTCTTTTTTATTTTCTCAGTGGCGCTTGAAGTTTTTTTAGCCAACTCCTTAATTTCATTTGCTACAACAGCAAAACCCTTTCCTGCTTCTCCAGCCCTTGCAGCTTCGATGGTTGCATTCAATGCCAACAAATTGGTTTGTTCTGAAATCTCAGATATGGTTTCTGTAATCTCGGTAATTTCCTTGGCAGAGCGACCGAAATCATTTACCTGTTCTGATGTCTTCTTAATGCGTTCTGTTGCAACAAGACTAACGTTTACCGATGCTTCTTCAGCAGAAGCTGCAACCATAGACATATTCATATTCATTTCTTCAGTCGCCTTAGCAACACTGTCAGACCTGCTAGTTACATTGTCAGCTGCTGTGGACATCTTCACAGATAAATCATAGAGGCTTTCAGAAGATGTATTTAATGCTCCAGATGAAATAACAACTTCATGAATTACTGATTGAAGTTTTTCAATAAAAACGTTGATCCAATGGGCTATTTTACCAAGTTCGTCATTTGTATTGATTTCGAGCCTCGATGTTAGATCTTTTTCTCCATCAGCTATTCGTTTAATTCTATCAACAAGGTATAACATCCTTTTTTTAATAATGAAATAAATGGAACTCTGCAGCATAATTACAAATAAAAATAGGGCAACCATTATAAAAACGGACTTGTTCGTTAAAGAATTTAAAAGAATTCGTAACTGTTTTCCATTTTCTATTACCGCATTATTTGCTTCAATAACATTGTTGTTTGCAATACTTGCTCTTTCAGACAGCTTTAGCTGTATACTCTTCATAATCTTTGACAAATCCAGTGCCAAATGATGCCCGTCATTTGCCAATTCAGCAAGCTGAACCGGTGATTTAATTTCTAACATTTCCTGTACAATATCGTTCAAAATAGTCACATTACCATTGACCACCTCAATTTCACTATCCATCAAGTCTGCAGGCCACATTTCAATCATTTTTCTATGATTTGCATCTAATTCATCCAGAGCTGACCTTAAGGACTGCCTGCTTATTGTATTATCTTCTACAAATCGAACTATTTCATGATGAGTTTGCTGAGTTGAAAAGGAAAACATGTCTACCTGACTGCGAAAAGGGATCTCTTTCTCAAAGAAAGTATTAAATTGATGGGCCAACTTTATCGTTTGAGCTAAATTTTCCAGATTACGGGTGCGCCCTTTCTGAGTAATACTGAAAATCACAACACCACCTATTACAAGAACCAACCCTACCATTAAAATATTCAATCCGAATAGATGCTGAATAGACCGATGTGAACTCTTATCACTTTTTATTAATGAAAACAACTTGTTCATCATACAGATTCCTTTACCTCACTGGCGTTATTGCCGTAATAGAGATTATTAAAACTGGAATAGCAGAGTCTTTGAAACATCGTGTTTATCATCGCCAGTACCATTAAATACAGCAATAGCCCCTTTAACAGCTTCGCCTTTG
>CAMYJP010000071.1 GCA_947258675.1 uncultured Desulfobulbaceae bacterium
TTTGGGAAATGCTGTGTCATTGTATCCAATAGTTTGATATAGTGGTTCTTTATATTTTGCATGCCCAAAAGCTTGAATCATCGATAATTGCAAGATAGGGGAACGCTGCGAAAATATTGTCTAATGTTAAAATCCTATAGCCTAACGGTTCAGGAGAATTACATATTTTAATATTTTTTTATTGAAATGAGAATATCAGATATTGACTTTGACATACGTTTTTCATTCTTCGGCAAAACTCAAAGAATACTTCAAATAACTGGTTATACTCTATGACCTTACTGGAAGTTGCTGTCGCGGCTCCTATTGAGCACACTTTAACCTATAAACATTCTGAAAGGGTAAGCACTGAACTTACCATAGGCCAAAGACTTCTTGTTCCCTTAGCTGGTCGGCTGGTGACCGGCTATCTCTTAGGCTTCCTGCCTCACACAAATAAGGAGCTCGAAGATAGTAAATTAAGGCCAATAGCTGATGTCCTGGATTTCAGACCCCTTTTCCCGGAATCCATGATTCCTTTCTTGCGTTGGATTGCCAATTATTATCATTACCCTATTGGTGAAGTAATAAAAAACGCATTGCCTGGAGGCCTTACTGTCCATAGCGGTAGACGGATAAAGCTCACAAAATCAGGAAGAGCACATTTTGACTCACAAGGTTTCACGGATGAAGCCATTGATTATGACTGGTTTGATACTCTGTTGATTAAAGGTGAACTTTCACCAGGAATTGTGCGCAGGGTTTGGCGCACCAAAGATCGTCGGATTTTAGTGCAGTGGCAGGAAAAAGGATGGGTAGAAATTAAAAAGGAACTTACGGGTGGCAATGTTAAACAGCGAACAGAGGTTTGTGTATCGTTGTCGGCTGATTTAATCGAATCAGCACTGGATCCGCATCTATTAAATCAGCTTAAACCTTCTGAAAAGAAAACATTATTACTTCTCAGACAATTTTTAGCCGAAGCTGACGACATTTCTAAGCAGTCAATACCAAGAAAAGATTTAATACATGAGTATTCCGGAGCAAGGAAAGCGCTGAAGGGTCTTTATGATAGGCAGCTGGTAGCTTTTTCAGAAAAACCAATATATCGTGATCTCTTTGGCGATACATATCAGCACATCAATAGACCTGAAAAACTAACAAGCGAACAGGCAGCAGCCTTGGAACGACTAATGCCTGTCATCAGGAAAAAGGAATTTGCTGCTTTTTTATTACACGGTATAACCGGCAGCGGCAAAACAGAAGTGTATCTGCAGGCCGCTGCCGCCACATTACAGGAATCAAGAAGTGTAATGGTTTTAGTTCCGGAAATAGCCTTGGCAACGCAACTGGAAGCACATTTTCTTTCCAGATTCGGAGATCAGGTGGCTTTGCTTCACAGTGGTCTTTCTCCAAGAGAACAATATGATCAGTGGCTGAGAATTAATAATGGTGAAGCACGGGTGGTTATCGGGGCACGGTCTGCAGTTTTTGCGCCTTTTTCTGATCTTGGAATTATCATTGTTGATGAAGAGCATGACGGGGCTTATAAACAGGAAGATAGGTTTTGCTATCAAGGAAGGGACCTTGCCATTCTGCGAGCAAGTCTTGAGAAAATTCCAGTCATTTTAGGATCAGCTACTCCTTCTGTTACAAGTTATCACCACGCCAAACAAGGAAAATATCAACTTTTGACCCTCAAGCACAGAATTGAAAAAAGACAGTTGCCCTCAGTAACTGTCGTTGATCTGAACAATATAAGCACGGTGTCAGGAGCCCCTCCAATTTTTTCACCTGATTTACTTGCCGGGCTTCGCGCCAATTTGAAACTGCATCAGCAAAGCCTAATATTTTTAAACAGGAGAGGATATGCAAATCTTTTATTGTGCAAAGATTGCGGAAAAAGTATTCAGTGCCGTAATTGCCAAGTGACATTAACTCTGCATAAACACAGAGGTGAATTGCTCTGTCATCATTGCGGATATTCACGAAACAGTTCAACTCTTTGTCCTCACTGTAAATCCACGAAATTTATTAATGTGGGATTTGGAACAGAAAGGCTTGAACGTGACCTGAAAAGTATTTTCCCCTCGGCAAGAATTGCCAGGCTTGACAGAGATACCGCAGCTAAACGAAAAGAGTATATTTCACTTCTCAAGGCGATGCAGAAAAACCAACTGGATATTCTCGTTGGGACTCAGATGATTGCTAAAGGGCACCATTTCCCTAAGGTGACATTGGTCGGAATCGTCTGGGCAGACGCCGGACTTGGTTTACCAGATTATAAAGCGGGCGAACGAGCTTTTCAGCTGATATCTCAGGTAACGGGGCGTGCAGGACGAGGCGAGGACCCAGGCAGAGTGATCATTCAAACTCAACAACCGAAACATTATAGCATAGCACTGGCAAAGGACCATGATTATTTCGGGATGTATGAAAGGGAGTTATGCTTAAGGGAAGAACTCGGCTTTCCACCTTTTTCAAGGCTTATAAATATCCATATAGCGGGAGATGATGAAAGCGTAATCAGGACCTTTGCGTATGAACTTTTCCATAACGCAAAAAAACTGAATCAGGTAAAGCCACCAGTTAGAATTTTAGGTCCTGTGCCAGCACCTCTGGCAAGATTGCACGGAAAGTTCCGGTGGCAGTTGTTATTACAGGGGGCTAAACTGGAAAGTCTCCACAGGTTGTGTAGGGAATTGATGCAAATTATTCCTGGCCTGCCTCAGGCAAGGAAGATAAAAGTCTCTGTGGATGTTGATCCCGAAAATATGCTGTGATTATAAAAAATCGGTTATATTTACCTTAAGCCAATGGCTGTCCCACCATTCGATCGGATTTACAAAGATGCCGTTAATGAGCATACTGAAGTGTAAATGGTCACCGCCTGCCATTCCTGTAGTACCACTCAAACCTATAAGAGCGTTCTGTTCTACTGCATCTTCTAAAGCAACATTTATGCGACTCAAATGGGCATACAAGCTGAAAACACCTTGTCCATGATCCAGAATAATCGTATTTCCGTAAATACCAAGATAACCCGTAAAAACAACCAGGCCGTGATTGGCAGCTTTAACTTGGGAATGCTTGGTGGAGGCGAGATCAATGCCCAGATGCATCTGTTTGTCAACTTGCTTCCCCTGGAAGTAATATGTTCGCTGATCAGCGAAACTTGCCCGCCTGCTGCTTCTGGCCATTCTCTTAAACCGTCCCTTCCATAATCGCTTCGGTGATGATGTTCTGCAGGCTTCACTGATAGTGTTGTTATTTTCTTCACGTACCTTGTTGTTAATAAACAGATACTGCTCTATAGCGCTGCCTGTCATTTCTGGATAATTCTGTGCGAATTCAGGGAGTTTCTGATTGAGGAAATTTTCATTTAAAAATATTCGATCTTTGTTTACTCTTACTTTTTTCAGAATCATGCCCAAACCTGCCATGCCTTGATTATTGGCCTGATCCATCACAACGACCTTTGGGCCTTCAAGCTTATCTATACTATGTGGGATACCAATAAAGGCTATATATCTACCATCGTTTGGCTCAGCTACGGGAAAGCCAGGGTGAAAGTAATCATTTATAGAGACGCCATGCTTCTCAACAGGTTCATTAACCCTGTAAGTGATTATTCCGCTCCCACCCGGCCTGATGTATTGTGGTGAATATGTCACTGACACTAAGGGTGGAATGGTGTCAATGGTTACATCAGTCTTCAGGGTCGATTCATTTCCTGACAACCAGTTCCACCACGAAAAATCACGGGTAATGATAAGTAGTTCTGCAGGTCCATCCTCAAATCCAAGTGTTTTGACTTCGACATTAATTGATTCTTCAATTTTTTCCGGTCCTGTTGAAGAAAATATATTCAAACGTGGGAATGTTTTCGTATAGATAGTTGATTTTTTATCATTCTGTTTGAGTTGGATGAATAATTCGCGGATACCGCTACGGTTGTCAATAATAGAAAAATTGACTTTCTTGCTCGATCCGATGAGGGATATATCATCTAATAAGGTAATTTGCGGTCGTTCTCGTTCATAAAATTTAAGGAATCCCGCAATACAAATGACAGCAAGAATTATTATAAATATAAATAAGATATTTGTTCTTTTTTTTCTACCTCCCGACAGGGAGCCGGTCTCCTTCATGATCATAATATAATCCAGCAATTATAAAATTTTTTGTTTTTTATGGGGTGATCGGAAAAGTCTGCAAACATTTGAAAAGAGGTATCGTTTGTTTAAACCATCTGCTGATCATCGAGATTTCATGTTGATTAAACCATAACTCTTTTAGCTCATTAAAGAATGTATATGGAACTTAAACCTCCCCCCATATTATGTCATATTTTTTCAGATGAATTTCATGGTTTGGAATAATCGTAATTCTTTTATTAATTTCTTTTTCAAGTTGTTCGGTGGTATACGCTTCCTCTTTGAGCAACATATCAGCTATATTAGGATGTACACGCAGCATGACTTTATCGCCATTCCTTCTTTTTGCATCCCGGGAGATTTTTCTGAAGATTTCATAGCAGATAGTCCTTCTTGATTTGATCATACCGTCACCACTGCAATATAAACAAGGCTCGCACATGGTGCGGGATAAATTTTCCCGATTTCTCTTCCGGGTCATTTGGACCAGTCCGAATTCAGAAAGTTTAAGAATATTAATCTTGCTTTTATCTTTTTTAACTGCCTCCTGCATAACATTGAATACTTCTTCCCGATGTGATTCATCTTCCATATCGATGAAGTCGATAATGATGATGCCTCCAATATTTCTCAATCGCAACTGATAGGCTATTTCTTTTACTGCCTCAATATTTGTTTTGAAAATTGTTTCTTCAAGGTCATTTTTTCCGACAAACCGTCCAGTATTGACATCAATGACAGTCAGGGCTTCAGTGGTTTCTATGACAAAAACAGGTGTTTCCTGTTGGTAGTGATATACTTTGTCTTTAAGCTGTGGAGCAAATGTCTCAACAAAATTGAAGACCTTTTCGTAAATCCTGGCCTCATCCACCACGACTCTGTCGATTTTAGGTGTGAGCAAATCACGAACAGCTCTCAGGGTAATATCCAGATCTTCATAGACCAAACTTGGTACTGGAGCTTTAATAGCATCATCTCGAATTTCGTCATTCCAAAGATGGAGCAGAAATTCCATATCAGCTTCCAGGTCTTCTTTGTCAGCGTTTTCAGCCGCCACTGTCCTGACAATGAATCCTGCCCCATTAGGCCGAAGTTGTTCTATTTCGTGTCGTAATCGCTCTCTGACATCTTCATTCTCAATTTTTCTTGATATGCCAATATGGTCGGTCATCGGCATGAATACGAGATTCCGGCACGGTAGGCTTATATGGCATGTCAATCTGGCTCCCTTAGTGCCGATAGGCTCTTTGCAAACCTGAACGAGGATTTCCTGACCTTCGTTCAGCAAGTTCTCAATATTTACACCCAGGGGCATCCGTACGGGGGAATCCGGTAAATTTGTGTCTGAACAACAACTACGTTCAGTGTCATTTATCAGCATCCTGTTTTCAAGTTCACTGGTCGACAGGTGTACATCGTCAACATATAAAAAGCCGGTGCGTTCCAAACCGATGTCCACAAAGGCCGCCTGCATTCCAGGAAGAACCCGAACAACTCTGCCTCGGTAGATATTGCCGACCAAGCCTTTTTCAGCTGGTCGTTCTATGAAAAATTCTACAAGATTGCCTTGTTCGACAAGGGCAATGCGGATTTCATAGGAATTGGCATTAATGAGGAGGTAGTTATACATGGATGTACTTTCCTGTTTATAGTAAATTAACTAACTATGAATTTATAAGAAAAATAAAATGCGATGGATAGCCATTGCATCCTGCATTTTTTCATCATTTGGATAATATTGGACAGGATGAATAAGCATTTTTGAATTATCTCATGCTTTATACAAAACATTAACCATACTTGAAATGGAAAATTTTGTAAGTGTCATTATTCCGACATTCAATCGAGTGGAATATCTAAAAAAGGCTGTAAAATCTGTTTTGGACCAGACATATCAACAGCTGGAACTGATAATTGTTGATGACGGTTCTGATGATGGAACCGCTGAATTAATTGCTCAATTAAAACAAAAATCTCAACGGAAAATACTCTACATTCATCAGGGGAATATGGGAGCGGCAGCTGCAAGAAACAGAGGACTTGAAGCTGCAAGCCATGATTTTATTGCTTTTCTGGATTCGGACGATTGGTTTCATCCGCAAAAACTTGCCATACAGGTTGACGCAATGCAAGCAAATCCGGATTTTTTAATATCCCATACACAGGAGATATGGTATCGGAAGGGAAAATTTCTGAATCAGAAAAAAACACATGAAAAATGCTCCGGGAATATTTATTCCAGATGTCTAAAGCTCTGTGCAGTTGGAATGTCAACCATAATGCTCAGAAAAGTTCTGATTCAGGATATAGGATTTTTTGATGAAGAGTTTATATGTTGTGAAGATTATGATTATTGGTTGCGAGCAAGCATTAAATATCCATTCCTGCTGGTTGACAACGCATTAACTTTTAAACAGGGAGGAAGGGTTGATCAATTATCTGTAAAATTTGCTACAGGGATGGATCGATATCGAATTCGAGCCATAGAAAAAATCTTATCTTCGAAAAGCTTGAGTACGTTACAGGCTCGCATGGCATTAGATGAGCTGATAAAAAAATGCCGAATTTATGGTAACGGCTGCATTAAACATGGACGACCAGAAGAGGGTGAAATGTTTCTTTCCCTGCCGATGAAATACAAAGAAAGGAAGTAACTTTTCAGCAGCACTTCATCTGCGCACGAGCAGGCCTTCCAGCATACCGATGTATAGCTGGGCGACCTGCTTGCACACATCTAAAGCACTGCTGAAAAGTTACGGTTCGTAGTTTATAGCTATTTTAGGGCATTACGCTGAATACTTACGAAATGAATAAATCAGGTTGAATGAAAGGTCAAATGGAACACTTCAATCCTAAAGAACAAAATTATCGCAGCCCGGTGGATCGTATAAAGCGGATTTATGTGCAAAAAGATTGCGCAGAAAGTTCATATATTAAAGAAATACTGGGAAGAGCTGGCAATATCAGGGTTGAATTTATTTCGGAACAGGACATTTCCAAAAAAAGTAACCACCCGTTTACACGATATTTGGCTAAAGGAAAACAGGAACTACTATTATGCAATAATAAAGGCAGGTTTTTCAAATCCTGCCCGGGTACTAAAGAATATGTCTGTTGCGGTTATCAGGTACTCAATATAGGGATGAACTGTCCCATGGATTGCGTCTATTGTATTCTGCAGGCGTATCTGAATAATCCGTTGCTTTCCTTTTTTGTAAATGTTGATGATCTTCTTGTTGAACTTGATACTGTTTTTAAAAAAGATTCTGAAAAATTCTGGCGTATTGGAACTGGAGAATTCACCGACAGTCTGGCCCTCGATCGCTTAACAGGATTAAGCAGGATTCTAGTGAATTATATAGGAGGTAAAAAACAGGCGATTCTGGAATTGAAAACAAAGACCGCGGAAATTGATAATCTGCGGGATTTACAGCACCATGACCGCACCATCGTGGCCTGGTCTTTGAACAGTCCACAAATAATTGCAAGAGAGGAACTACATACTGCTTCATTAGAACAACGGCTGGCAGCCGCCGCTCAATGCAGTGAATGGGGATATAAAATAGCATTTCATTTTGACCCAATCATCTATCATCAGGATTGGCGCGAAGGATATGCTGAAACTATTGACATGCTTTTCAGGAGTGTCCCAAAAGAAAAAATTGTATGGATTAGTCTTGGCTGTCTTCGTTTTTTGCCTTCTTTAAGAACTATTGCTGGAAAACGATTTCCTAATTGCCGTTTTTTTGCTGAGGAATTTGTAGAGGGGTTGGATGGGAAAATTCGCTATTTTCGCACACAGCGCATTGAAATGTATCGCTATCTTTATGAAAAGATTCAACAAATTTCTCCTGAGACATTTGTTTATCTTTGCATGGAAAGCGATGAGATTTGGCAGGATGTTTTCCAATTTATACCCGATGATCGGGACGGCCTCACCGCAATGCTTAATTTTGCTGCACAGGGAAAGATTTAATTTCGATGTTGTGTGTTTTCTCGGGATGTTCGAAATTATAGGCGATGATGAACATTGGTGTCGGCTTGGCAAAAGCATTTGCACCTGTATGGGAGGTCATGAATTTTGTCATGCTATTGGTATCGGCTTCATAGGTTGTGGATTATATCCATGAGAATTCAACCAGGGTACAACAATCAATTGATTTTTAAGCCAGCTATTCTTATGTTATTGCCCTGAATTGAACATTATTTTTTGCTCCAAGTTCTTCACTCCAAAATTCAAATTATATAATTAAGGGAGAAAAGATGATTAATAAAGCTATTCTTATCGGCAATTTGGGTGCTGATCCGGAAGTTAGATATGCTCAGAATGGTACTGCTGTGGCTAATTTTACTGTTGCCACGACTGAAACATGGTCAAAAGACGGAAACAAGGAAGAAAGGACTGAATGGCATAGAGTGGTAGCTTTTGGTCGACTGGGTGAGATCTGTGGAGAGTACCTTGCCAAGGGAAGTAAAGTATATATTGAAGGCCGGTTACAAACCAGGAAATGGGATGACCGTGATGGAAATACGCGCTATACGACTGAGATCATAGCACGAGAGATGAAGATGCTTTCTCCCCGTGGTGCTTCGGACTCAACGTCTAAACGGTCAGACGAGCCCCCCTTCCCAGAACCACCAGGACTTGAGGATGATGTTCCGTTTTAACTCATGCAATCGATGAGTTTTACTCTCTCGCGACTGTTTAAGGGAATTGAGAATATTATATGACAGGGATGGTTTTCATCCAATTGATGCATCATTAAAACTTTAAATCACATTAATGGTTCTAAATCATGGACTATTACAAAACATTAGGAATCGCCAAAACAGCTTCTGACAATGAGATAAAAAAATCCTATAGAAAGCTGGCGATGAAGTATCACCCGGATAAGAATAAGGGAAACAAGGAAGCTGAAGAAAAATTTAAGAAGATAAGCGAAGCGTACGCAGTTCTTTCTGATAAAGAAAAACGGCAGCAATATGATATGTACGGTTCGGATGCTTTTCAACAGAGATATTCCCAGGAAGACATTTTTCGAGGGTCAAATCTTGGCGACATTCTCCGAGAATTTGGTTTCGGTGGTATGGGTGGAAGCTCTAGAGGCTCTAGAGCTGGTGGGGGGAGTCCGTTTGAAGCCTTTTTCCAACAGGCTTCGGGCATGGGAGGAGGTGGGCAAGAGAATATCTTCTCTCACAGACGTTCACGTCAGCCGGTAAAAGGCAGTAATCTGACCTCTGAATTGGCAATATCATTAAATGATGTGTTGACGGGAGCAGAGAAAACTATCTCTTTAAGACGTGGAGATAGGTCAGAAAATGTATCGGTCAAGGTGCCGGCTGGGATTGAAGAAGGCAAAAAACTGCGGTTGTCAGGAAAAGGTGTGCCATCACCTGAAGGTGGGATGCCAGGAGATCTTTTCCTGATTATCAAGATTTTGCCACATGCTGTTTTCTCAAGGGTTGGCAAGGATCTTTTTCTTCAAAAAAAAATTCCATTCAGTTCGGCATGTCTGGGAGCACGAATAGAGGTTTCCACCCTTGAAGGAAAGCAATTGCAGGTGAAGGTGCCAGCAGGGGTTCAACAGACCTCGAAATTACGTCTTAAAGGGCATGGTTTGCCTGCCGGTCCGAAGGGGACCCGGGGCGATATCTATGTCACTGTAGCAATAGATATCCCTAAGAATCTTACTGGTGAGCAAAAAAAGCTTATAAAGCAGTTGGCAAAAGATGGACTTTAATACTTTTCTTTGGCAAAAGCCAGCCAGCCGCCCGCTTTAATAAGTTCTCTGTCAAAGGTGTCCAATTCAAAGGTAAAGGTCTCCTTTTTATCACCATTAGCCACGATTTTGTTGCCAACAAGATCTATTTGAATGTCCACATTGTCGCCTAGATTGAAAAGCGTTTGAATATTCTCGGGCGGCAATTCCAGTGCCAGCAACCCGCAATTGAACATGTTTTGTCTGAAAATTCTGGCAAAATTCTCTGCTATTACAACATTAATGTCATTTACCTCGAAGACCCAAACGGCATGTTCCCTGGAAGAGCCGCAACCGAAATTTTTCCTTGTTACAATTACTTTTGCCAGTTGAAGCGATTCCGTGTTCGGATCAAAACCTTCTATTTTCAGATCTTCAAGAATATATGGTTTGAGATCTATTTTGGTATTTTCTGTGAGATATTTAGCCGGAATTATTTCATCTGTGTTTATGTCATTTCGGTCGAGAAACAGGGCCGGTCCACCAAATTTTTTCATATCAGTCTCCACTAAAAAACTGCTAAAGGTACTTTCTCGGGTCAGTAATGTGTCCCGCAATTCCTGCAGCAGCAGCAGATGCCGGGCTCATCAGGTATACCATGCCGCCTTTTCCCATGCGGCCGTTAAAATTCCTGTTTGTAGTTGATGCACATGATTCTCCTTCAGCAAGAACTCCGGTACTCATACCAAGACATGCACCACAGGTTGGATTTGTAATACAGAAGCCTGCATCCATGAAAATTTTTATAATTCCTTCTTCCATTGCTTTAGAATATACATCTGGAGTTGCAGGAGAAAGAATGCATCTCACATTGTCGGCGATTTTTCTGCCAGAAATGATCTTTGCCGCTTCACGCAGGTCTTCAATCCTGCCGTTTGTGCAGGATCCCATATATATCTGATCAACAGGGATACCTTCCATTGCAGTTACATCTTTTACTTCATCAGGTTTATAGCCATAAGTCACCTGCGGCAGGAGGCTGGACACATCGATTGTCATTTCTTCAGCATAGCGGGCATCAGCATCCGAATGCCATTTTTTGAAATCAGCAACAGCTTCTTCGATTGAGCCATAGTCTTCTCTTATATATGTCCATAGATATTCAGCTGTGATTCGATCAGGTTGGCAGATTCCCGATGTGGCCCCTGCTTCAATAGCCATATTGCACAAGGTCATTCTCGATTCCATGGACATTGAATCCACGACTGATCCCGCAAATTCTATAACCATGTTTGTAGCGCCATTGACAGTAATCTTGTTTATAATATGGAGAATAACATCTTTTGCATAAACACCTGGAGGCAATGAACCTTCTATATTGATTTTAAATGTCTCTGGCAGTTTGAAGGAGCAAACTCCCTTGAGTATTCCAACCTCTAGGTCAGTAGTACCTATTCCAGCGGCAAAAGCACCAAAAGCTCCATGGGTGCATGTGTGAGAGTCTCCCATAATCACGGTATAGCCTGGCTTTATAAACCCTTTTTCCGGAAACAGCGCATGACAGACACCATTGGTTCCTACATCGAAAAAGTCTTTAATACGGTGCCTTCTGGCCCAATCTCTTAATATTTTTGCCTGGGTTGCTGTTTTTGAGTCCTTAGATGGCGTCACATGGTCTATAACCGCTTTTATTTTATTGGGGTCAAATACCTGATCCATATTCCGAGCGACCAGGTCATTGATAGCAATTGGCGTGGTGATTTCATGGCACATGACAACATCAATGTCCAAAACCATTTTATCGGGAGAAGGTGTGTCTCTCAGATGTGAAGAAAAAATTTTTTCTGATATGGTTTTACCCATGGTAATAGATCTCCTTGTAAACAGTAGAAAATTTCGTAAACGAAATCATCGAATCTACTCCAGTAAGGTTTCGAAGTCAATGAATAGGTACTTTGGTAGAACGACTGGTATCATAGGATTTTTGCCATTAGTAAATTATAGAGATTTTTTGCTTATTTTTTTTATTTGACGTCCTTTTTCAAGCATTATACTGTAGATTTCTTTCGTTCAGCAAATATTGATGGCGTCGTAAAAAGTCCGATCTCCTGCGTCGTAGCGGATCGCGAAATGCTCAACATACCATATGTATGCCTCCGCTTTCGCGGAACCACTACTCCAGAAAGTAACCATGAGTCATATCAGATCAATGCAGATTTGATATGTGAAATTTCACAGCAGGAATATGGTGGAGTAAACGATCTGTTAAAGAATTTGTTTGTCGATCTTGCTGATCTGTATGAGGGAAAATGGCCATTATATGAAGCGTGTGAGGTAGGTTATCATAATCTTGCTCATACGATTGATGTTGCACTGGCTGTAGCGAGAATGGCTGCCGGCTGGAACAGGGGCACTGACCGTGAACCAATATCAGAAGAGCTTTTTTTAGCAGGGATTACCGCAGCATTATTCCATGACACAGGGTATATCAAGGATAAGGGCGATCATGAGGGTAAAGGCGGCAAATATACTTTTAACCATGTAGCAAGAAGCATACGCATTGCCAATGAATATCTGTTGGAAAATGAATGGCCCGAGGCCTTTTCAAAAATGGTCCCAAGATTAATAAGGCCAACGGATTTTCATAAAAATCAGGATCTTGCAGGAATGTTTGATTCAGAGAGCGAAGAGAATCTGGCCAGAATGTTGGCTACTGCTGATATGGTTTCCCAAATGGCAGATGTTGATTACATCACAAGAATTTCTGACTTATTTGAAGAATTCCAGGAAGCTTATAAACATGAAACATTAGAGTCTCTTACAAAGAGAGGAGTCCAGGTTTATACCTCGACCAGAGAGATTATTGACGGCACATTAACCTTTTACGAGCAGTTTGTTCTTCCACGCCTGGAACGTTTCGGGCGAATGGATCGCTATCTGGCTTCATTTTTTAATGACGGCCGTAATCCCTATCAGGAAAATATAGCAGCGAATCTTTCTGGTCATCTCCTCTTCAGCCGCAGCCAATGGAATAGACTTGGAGAGATTCTTGAACAACTTGGGTTAGTGAGTAACGACCAGATAGAGCAGGCAGTTGAGAGACAGCTGCAACTGGAGGATAGAAAAGAGACAAGGAGCGTGGATACTGAAAGTAATCATAACAGCAGGTTGATTTCCTGGTTGAATCGGCAGGACTCAAGCAATCGACTTGGTGAAATCCTTTTGGACATGGATATAATTGACTCAGCCGACCTATGCCAGGGGCTTCTTGCTCAAATTCTGCCAACTGACCTTTTGATAGCCATGTCACGCGAGGAAACAATTTTCCTTTTGCAGGTTTCCATTATTTTGCATAACCCTAATAAGGGTGTTCATATTTTCAATTGTATCATGGAGATGATGAATGAATTAATTGGCTGCGAAACAAGCACGATCCATCTTGTTGATGATGTTAGTGGCAAAATGTTTGCCGCTGTTCCTCTATCAGTTGAGAGTAACTCCAGCCGGATGGAAAATTTCGGTATTGATAAAGGTCTGACAGGTTGGGTATATCGACACGGTAAACCAGTAGCTATTAACAATGGTTATGAAGATAGCCGTTTTTTCCCAAAGCCGGTCGACTCAGCACATAAAAAAATCAAATCAATTCTGGTTGTGCCTTTTCACATTAATGGACATCGGGTTGGTGTTTTAGAACTATTGAACAAAAAAGATTCTCAATTTACTGAGCATGATACAGAAATTGTAACATGTTTGATCAACATAATGGGTACTGTCTTGGGGAATACACTTTCATTGCAGAGATTACTGCATTAAAAAGCATGCTAACCTCAATTTTTCACGACTCTTATAGAAAAAAATGAATTATCTGTTTGATTTTTGGTTATTAAATGCATTCTTTTAAGGGCTCGATCATGATACTCTCTGTTTTTTCGCACTCCTGAAGAGAATTTTTCTGAAAGAGTCACCAGTGGCGAGACGATCTGCCCGAATCTGCTGCGGAACCAGGTAATCCGTATATCCACGTATACTCCAAGAGTACTCGAAGTCGGAGTTTATGTTCTTTAGAGTGCTTATCTCCTTCGGGCGTAGCTGATCACCTGGTTCCTCGAAGTCTGCGCTATGTGCATTTTCGAGCAGCTTGGCTTCTGAATAATCCGGGCTCAGAATATCGCCAATTAGCTTAAACGGTACAATCACCAATTGGTCCTGAAACATAACTTCCATTCCAACTTTATATTTTAAAGGAATATCAATGACTAAGATTAAGCAAATTTTAATACATCATCATTCGAAACCCCTGGTTAAACTAAATTTAAAAAATTTCTTTCTTCCTGTATGGGTCATAATTATTGCAATGATGATAATAGCCTTTTCAAACGTTCCATGCTGGCCAGCCCATGGCGTCAGTATTGATGGTACATTAAAATATCCTGCAGATTTTAAAACATTTGATTATGTCTCAGAACAAGCGGTAAAGGGTGGCACTCTCAATCTACACGACCTCGGCAGTTTTGACAAAATGAACCCCTTCACCCTGAAGGGGTCGCCACCTGCGGGATTAGCAACTCTTGTCTTTGAAACTCTTGCGGTTGCAAGTCTGGATGAGCCTTTTGCGGAATACGGTTTGATTGCCAAGGATATCGCTTTGGCTGATGATAAATTGTCTGTTACCTTTACTCTCGATGATAAAGCCAGTTTTTCGGATGGTACACCTGTTACCCCAGAGGATGTCAAATTTTCTCTTGATACATTGAAAAGTGAAGCAGCTCATCCTTTTTATCAGACATATTTTCAAGATATCACCCATGCTGAAATATTGGATACGCATCGCATCCGTTTTCATTTTGCAAAGTTCAACAGGGAATTACACCTGATAGCCTGCCAGGTGCCAATCCTTTCTAGGGCTTTTTACACCTCAAATCCTTTTGAAGATCCCGGCATGAAACCTCCTCTAGGTTCAGGTCCTTATGTAATTTCTGATGTCAACCCCGGGAAATCAATAACATATAAGCGTAATCCGAAATATTGGGGTGAAAGTCATCCTACCCGGCGAGGTATGTTTAATTTTGATACAATTACTTATAAATATTTTAAAGACCAGATTGTTTCGGTGGAAGCATTTAAAGCCCACGAATTTGATTTCATGAACATTAATATCGCCAAGCAGTGGGTTCGTGATCTGACCGGACCAAAATTTGATAACCAATTTATACTTAAAGAAGCCTTACCCCATAAAAATAATGCCGGTATGCAGGGATTTGTGTTTAACATCAGAAAACCACTGTTTAGCGATCTCAAGGTCAGGAAAGCTTTGGCGTTTGCATTTGATTTTGAATGGGCGAACAGCAAGTTGTTTTTCAATCAATACACAAGAAGCACAAGTTATTTCAGTAATTCGGATCTTGCTGCAGAAGGTCCTCCGCAAGGCTTGGAAAAGGAATACCTTGAGTCGTTTAAAGCATCACTTCAACCTGAAATTTTTTCTCTACCCCCAGCTCCAATATCAACAAACCCTCCGAACAGTTTGCGTGGTAATTTGCGCAAGGCAAAAAGTCTGCTGGCAGAAGCAGGGTGGGGGATACAAGATGGCAAGTTGGTAAATAGTGCAGGTGAGGTATTTGATTTTGAAATTTTGCTGGTTTCGCCGTCTTTTGAACGTGTGATGGCCGGGTTTGTGAAAAATTTAAAAAAGCTCGGCATAAAAGCCGATTACCGGACAATTGATCCAGCGCTTTATATTGATCGGTTGAACCGGTTTGATTTTGACATGACTGTCCATGTATTTGGACAATCCCAATCACCTGGAAATGAGCAGCGGGATTATTGGCATTCCAGTGCCGCAGACAGAAAAGGTTCTCGGAATATTATCGGTATCAAAGATACGGTGGTGGATTCTCTTGTTGATAAAATCATATATGCGCAAACCCAAAAAGAACTGACTGCCGCATGCCGAGCTTTAGATAGGGTGTTATTACACGGCCATTATGTTGTGCCTAACTGGTATGTTGCAAATCACCGTGTCGCTTACTGGAATAATTTTTCACGACCCGAAGTTTTACCACTATACTTTAATCCCATGCAGGCCCTTATGACTTGGTGGATGAAGGTTGAACAGTAGTCCGCATTGTCTGAATATATAATTTTAGGCTGATTAAAATCAAACGTGTCTAACATGATTATTTTATTAAATTTTGTATGTTATTTAAATATTTTATACCTGTAAAAAAAACAGTATTTACTGAATATTTATATTGACAAACATATGTCATGTTGTGGTATGTGTTTAAATCACTATTAGGCAGCGAATAGGTGTTGTTAAGAATCGTTGTAAATAGTATAGAATGTGATACGCTTTTTAAAGTGTGTATCATATCAAATCAGATTCATTAAAAATGCTCTAAGGTTTTTCTATTAAACTGTTTCTTTTTTTGTATGGAAACAGGCAGAAAAATCAGGGCATTATAGTGATATATAATTCCACTCTATACGCCATAATAATTTGCTGTGAGAAGATTACGACCAAAAGACCACCGTATAACTCCAAACAGTGATGAGGGCATCCAGCCAGAAGAAGATTTTTTTCGAGATGATAGCAAAACGATCAGTCGAAGAAACCTAATCAATTTGCTTAATCGCATTAACTTTAAAGGAAGTACCATTCTGTTAAATTTTAAACACCCTAAATATGACAGAGTTGTTCCTGTTCAGGCAGTTCCGATGCCATACCATGGCGATAAACTGCAATGCCATTGGCATAATTATAACGAGGATCTTATTTCTAAAATTAAGCAATATGAATTTTTGCATTTTCAAATTAACAGCGGCTTGAATCAGGTCCTGGTGGAAGCAGATTTAGTAGATATGGACCAGGAAGGGGTTCGGCTTAATCTTCCCAGACATTGTTATGAAATTACTGCGAGAAAGGTAAAACGTTATCAGTGTGACGGGATATACGCGCAGATCAGCCAAAGTGGTGTTGTTTTTTACGGCCTGCTGTCTGCTTTCAGTTCTACTTCCTTTACAATTGACATTACAATGGTGTCTTCTGAGCTGCTGAATCGAGTGAACCCTTCATCATCCGTGAATATAATATTGAAAAATGAACGTGACGTCGTCTATTCGGGAGAATGTGAGGTAATCAGGTTAAAATATAATAATCGGATATACTCTTTGGCTTTGCGCCCTCTCACTTCTCACATGCAGCGTTTTAAGCCAAAGGAGTGCAGGACCAAGAGGCAGATACTTTCTCCTTCACCCAATTGTATTTTCAAGCATCCAATAACTGATAAGACCATAAATTTGAAAATTGTAAACTTATCAAGCACTGGTTTTCTTGTTAAGGAGAAGATTGGTAATTCTGTCTTGTTGCCCGGGTTGATTTTGTATGATGTCGGTATTGAATATGCCAACGATCTAATTATCACCGCAGATGTCCAAGTGCTTTATCGCGCTGAAGGGAAGAGTGGCATTGTCAAATGCGGCATTGTAATTTTAGATTTGTCCGTACAGGATCAAATACGAATTTCTTCGCTACTTCTTCAAGATGTATATGAACATTCATCTGTATGTTCCACTCAGCTCGATCTGGATGCACTGTGGAATTTCTTTTTTGATACCGGATTTGTCTACCCTGAAAAATATGTTTTTATCGAGGGGCAGAAGGAAAAATTTAAAACGTTGTATCACAAGCTTTATACAGAATGCCCTGAAATTGCTCGATATATCATTTATCAGGATATGGGGGTGATTTACGGCCACGTTGCCATGATTCGCTATTATCCGAAAACATGGCTATTGCATCATTATGCAGCGGTCAGTGCTGGTGATCGTAAGGCAGGCCTGATCATAATGGATCATATTTTAAACTACATCAACGCATTTCACAAAATGCCCTCTGCCAATATGCGCTATATAGCTTGTTATTACAGGCCGGTTAATAGATTCGCCAAACGTGTCTTTAGCGGATCAGTGAAAGCGTTAAATGATCCCCAAAAGTGCTCCATGGATGAATTTGCTTACCTGCATCATAAGGTCGATTCTGTTAAACGGCAGATAGGCGAAAGTTGGGTGTTAGAGGAATCCGTTTATGAAGATTTTATAGCTTTGGAACAGTATTACAATCATGTTTCTAGGGGGCTACTTTTTAAAGCATTTAGCTTAGATCAATGGAAGCAAGATAATGATAAACAACTGAATTCCGAATATCACAAATTGGGATTTAAAAGAAACAGGCACTTCTTTTCTTTAAAAAAGGAAGGGGAACTTTACGCTGTTTTTATAATTAATTTGTCCGACATTGGGCTAAATATGTCAGACCTTACAAATTGTATCCAGGTATATATTCTGGAGCCGGAAAAACTTCATAAAGATAAGCTAGAAGAAGCTATATCTCAGGTATCATTTTATTATGAGCAAAACGAATTTCCTGTACTAATTTATCCGAGCACATATGCCGATAAGCAAACCTTGCCTTATGACAAAGTTTATGAGTTGGGTATCCTGGACCTTGAATATATATGCCCTTATTTAACCTTTATTCAAGGTTTAATAAGCCACCCCAAGCAGAAAATCAGCAAACTGCATTAGGGAGCCTTTTGATTTTATGTCTGCTATAAAATTTGATAATAAGCCTTTATATAACAGCAGAATTACGAATACATATATAAAGCTTATTAAAAGAAATTATAATTTTATTAATGTTGACGAATTGCTGCGATATTCAGGAATTGAGGCTTATCAACTCGAAGATGAAGGGCACTGGTTTACCCAGACTCAAATAAATCGGTTTCAGGAAAAGCTCAGGCTGTTGACTGGCAATAATAATATTGCACGTGAAGCGGGCAGCTATTCAGCATCCCCTGAGGCTTTGGGAGGTATAAGGAAATATCTACTTGGCCTTGTAAGCCCGGCAGGTGCATATTCTTTAATTGGAAAATATGTAAATAAATTTACCCGATCTTCGCAGTATGAATCCAGAAAGATTGGAAATAATAAAGTGGAGATTACAGTAACTCCTAATCCTGGCATAAAAGAAGAACCTTTTCAGTGTGCAAATAGGCATGGGTATGTAGAGGCCGTATCAAAATTATTTAACTATAAACTTCCTATAATTGAGCATCCTGAATGTCTTTTTAAGGGAGATGCTGTATGCAGGTATATAGTTTCCTGGAAAAATTCTCCTTCTGTTATCTGGAAAAGAGTTAGAGATTATTCCATTCCGTTCTTTTCCATTTATGCCATTTTATCATTCTTTTTTATATCGCCATTATTCACTATTGCCGTAATTCTTCCTGCTTCATGTTCAGTAATTTTTGCCATCAGTTGGTATGTTTCCGGACTTGATGGAAAAGAATGGCGCACAGCAGTTGAGCACCTTAAAGATTCTTCTGATGAGCTTATTGAACAGATCAATCTGAATTATGATACCGCTCTCATGACAAATGAGGTGGGGCAAGCGCTTAGTAAGGAAATGGATATTGATGGTATCTTGTCCAGTGTTATTAATGTCCTTAAGAAACGTCTTGATTACGACAGGGGTGTAGTGATGCTGGCAACACCGGACAGAACTCGCCTGGCATTTCGCGCTGGTTTCGGCTACACGGAAGAACAGTTGAATTTATTGATTGATTCAGATTTTCACTTGGACAAAGAAGACTCTAAAGGGATTTTTGTTGTCTCTTTCAAGACTAAAAGACCATTTTTGCTGAATGATATAGATGAGATAAAAGATACTCTTTCTGAGCGTAGTCTGGAATTTGCCAGACAAATGGGAGTTAAGTCGTTTATCTGTTGTCCTATTATTTTTGAGGATACCTCCCTAGGTATACTTGCGGTAGACAATATTAAAACTAAAAGACCTTTATTGCAGCGTGATATGAACCTGCTGATGGGTGTTGCACCGCAGATTGGTATAAGTATCAATAATGTCGTGCTGATGGAAAGCAAGATCCGGCAGTTTCAATCCATACTCCAGGTTTTGGCGGCAACCAACGATGCCCGTGACCCCATTACTGCAAGGCATTCAGAACAGGTTACCGAATATGCTTTAGGAATTTGTCGAGAATTGGGGCTCCCCCATGACTACAGTGAAATGATACGAGTGGCCTCATTACTTCATGATTATGGCAAGGTCGGCATATCAGATTCTATATTGAAAAAACCAGGAAGACTCTCTTTTGAGGAGCGTGAAGAAGTTAAAAACCACGTTGCAAAAACAAGGAATATTCTCGAACAGATTCATTTTGAAGGAATATATGCACAAGTCCCAGAGATTGCCGGAGCTCACCACGAAAAGCTTGATGGAAGTGGATATCCTAATGGGCTAAAGGGAGATGAAATTCCACTAGGTGCCAGAATCATAACAGTGGCTGATGTTTTTGAGGCCATAACCTCAAAACGTCATTATCGTGATCCGATGCCCTTAAATGCCGCATTTGCAACTTTGCGTATGGACATCGGGGTACATTATGATAAGGATTGTGTTGAGGCTCTCATTAAATATATCAAAGGCGAGAAAGATTTAACGGAAAAATTAGAAGCAGGCGATACCGTTATTGAGCCCTTTCCTGGTGAGATGAAAAAGGTAGCATTCCTATAATTGATATTCCTTTAAGGTAGATAAGAAAATCTTCAGCCAAACCAAATAAGCGGAATATCAATTTTCAGGTTTTACTCCTCTGCAGCAGATTATAGGTGAATAAGTAAATCGTCTCGGATCAGTAAAGAAATGCTTAAATTCCTCCAGGAACTCCTCATATCCTCCAGCATATTCTTCAAACTGGTAATTAATCTTCTTGGGCGCAATTTCCGCTTTTTTCAACCAGTTAAATGAATCTGAATCTTTAAGTTCACCATATATGACGTGATGGGCTGACACCTCAACATCGATATTCAGAAAATTAAGGTCATACAGGAAGGAATAGAGTTTTCTACCAACATACGGATCAAAGTTGGCTTTTTGCTGGAGTGCTTCCATAGTCGCACAGATAGTCCTTCTGAGGCGATACGGGAGATCATGATGGTTGAGACAGTTGTTATCCAAATCAATCAAGCACAGGGTGCCGCCTGGTTTAAGATATTCACTGAGTTTTTTAACAATATCAAAACTGTTGACTTTATAATATTCAAGTACAAAGCGGACCCAGATGAAATCGAATTTTCCAAGATCTCTCAGAGAATCACGGATATCTCTGTTAATGAAATCCAGATTATCTTTTGAATAGTGCTCTTTAGCAAAAGAAATTCTTTCCGTTGAAATGTCAACCCCGACAGTTTTTCCACCGGGTTGTGTCATTTGATGTAATGCAAATGTGGTTTTACCTGATCCACATCCTAAATCAGCTACAGTCATTCCGGGTTTAATACCTGCCCAGCGTGCTTGTTTTTCAACTATTCGTGTGTCTGTTTTTAGGTCCAGGCGAAGTGATTCGTCATCACTTTCCATGAGATAGTCAATAATGTTCAATTCTTCAGTATTGTTCTGCTTCGTATAAAAAGCATTTGAGATGAAAAAGGTATTATGGAAAAATTTTGGGTGTAATTTATTCATGGTTAATCAGTTGAATCTGGAATGAGTTTATACACTGGTTAATAAGATAAATAAAGGAAAAACAGATCGATTGCCGAAACTTCGCTATCAGGAACAGTGTAATTAAAACTGCAAAAAAACATCAAGCACAAAGTCTTAAAACAGCTTCAATTTTTTCTAGGGAATACTCACGCATCCTCCAAAGTTTTCCAAGATCCAGGGCATTTTGAGCAATTTTTGATATATCCTCGGCCGGCACATGAATATCCTGCAGTTTTGTGGGACAACCTATCTTATTGAACCATTTTTTGAGTTTTTCAATGGAGGCGGCAGCCTGTTCAGAAGATTTTTCTTTTGATATCTTAAAGACTCTTTCTCCGAACTGGGCAAACTTGGTTGGATTACCTTCAGATTGATGGGCCATCCAGGCGGGAACAACAACAGAAAGCCCGGCTCCGTGGGGAATATCGTATAAAGCACTTAAAGAGTGTTCTATCATATGCATGGGGAAACCGACTTTACCCAGACCGGCACCAGTCAAACCGTTTAAGGCCAGCGTAGCACACCACATAAGGTTGGATCTGCCTTGATAATCTGTCGGATTTTTCATCACCTGGTCACAGCTCTCCATTATATTAATCAGCAGACCTTCCATAAATCTGTCTTGCACAGAAGTGTTTTCCTCCAGGGTTGTGAAGTAAAATTCCAGGATATGTGCAATTGCATCCACAGCTCCATATGCAGTATGATCAGGAGGAACAGTAAAGGTCGCGGTTGGATCAAGAATGGATACTTTCGGGAACAGTATTTTGTTCGCAATCCCGAATTTTTGGTTTTTTCCTTCATGGGTAACCACCATGGCGGAGTTCATCTCGGATCCGGAAGCGGCCAAAGTTAATACACACAAGACAGGTAGTGTTTTTCTAATACTTTTTTTACCGGTGAAAAATTTCCAGACATCATGTTCGACCAACGCCCCTGCAGAAATTGCTTTGGCAGAGTCAATGACACTGCCGCCGCCAACCGCAACAACGGCTTCAACATTATTTAGTCTGGCTAAATTAATGCCCTGCTGAACATGGCCTAGCTCTGGGTTCGGTTTTACCCCACCATGTTCAATCCATGTTATGCCGGCTTTTTCCAGAGAGTTTCTTACCTGTTGGTAGATTCCGTTCTTCTTTATACTTTCCTTACCGTAAACCAGAAGAATCCTGCTGCCGTAAAATAAGGTTTCTTCCCCTATTTTATTGATGTTGTTGCGACCAAAAATAATTTTTGTAGGATTGTGAAACACAAAGTTCTGCATGATAAATTGATGTTCCTGTGAAAATTAAATGGGATCTCGGCGTAAATCGCTATGAATCTTGGAGCTTATATGATTAGTCAAACTTATGAAATTTTCTAATGTTAATGTCTCTCCTCTGGCTTTTGGACTGATGCCGGCACTTTTGAGGCAGTATTCTATTTTATCTTTTTCGATTCCAAATTTTTTCCCTGAAGAAAGGGCGTTCAACAAGGTTTTTCTGCGTTGTTGAAAAGCGGTGTTGACTATCTTATGAAGCAGCAACCTGTCATATGTAGGTTGTGAGGAAGATTCTGCCGGAGGCGTTTTAAATTGAATGCGAAGAACAAGTGAATCAACTTTAGGTTTTGGATGAAAGTGTCCAGGTCCTATTTCAAGGAGTTTTTCAACTTTGGCGCACGTCTTAATCAGGACCGATAGTATTCCATATGCTTTGGTACCTGGCTCTGCCATGATTCTTTGCCCAACCTCTTTTTGGAGCATTACTACCGCCCACGACATGATCTTGCTGTTTTCAATAAGTTTAAATAATAATGGATTGGATAGAGAATAGGGCAGGTTGGCTACAATTTTCAGATTTTCGCCGCAATCTTTTGCCAGCGCCTTGAGATCTGCTTTCATGACATCCTGGTGCATAAGTGTCACATTTGCAGGGAAATGAGCTCTGGTTTCATGAAATCGAATTATTCCAGCGTCAATTTCCAAGCCGATGACCTGCTTTGCTTTTTGCGCAAGTGGTATGGTCAATGCGCCTAAGCCAACACCAATTTCAACAATTATATCATCTTTGGTAACTCCTGCTGCTTCAACAATTCGATCTGCACTGCTTCGGTGGATAAGAAAGTTTTGTCCAAACCGTTTTTTTGGGGCTAAATTCCATTCTTGAAGGATACTTTTGATATGCTTACTTGAAGACATCACTTATTTACTCAACTTTTGAATTAATAGAACTGTTTGATATTTCAAAAGATATTCGTATTGCAGGTCGTTTTTTTGAGATGTTTACAGTTTGCAGTTGCCGGTTTACGGTCTTAAAAGAGCAAATCCTTCTTCGTCAGGTTGATCATTTTCACTAGAATTTTAATTATATATCCATTATTTCTATTCTTAACTAACCGTAAACCGTAAACTGTAAACCGGTCTCTACACAAAACAGAATGTGGCAATATTCAAGCAGATACTCCAAGCCAGAAAGTTGAATCCTTTATTTATTATTGGTAGCAGAGGAG
>CAMYJP010000072.1 GCA_947258675.1 uncultured Desulfobulbaceae bacterium
CGTGGGAAGAAAATCCTATATGATTGGCCACCCCTTTATCCTGCAGCCGGCGAGCAGCAGCCAAACATCCGTTTTTGCGGCAAGTATGCCAAAGTGAGCGATAATCACTTATTCCATGGATTGCCAGTAAATCAACACGATCTAAATTCAACCTGGCTAGCGAGTCGTAAAATTGGCTGACAAATGTTTCTGGGTCAGCACAGGGCTGTATCTTTGTCTGCACCATTATGGATTTGCGCTCCAGGTCCGGCAAAATCTGGCCCAGCTGCCGTTCCGAAGATCCATATCCCCTGGCAGTTTCGAAATGATTTATACCCAGATCAAGCGCTCGCTTAACCACGGCCTTCATGTTTGCCTGGTTTGGGGAAGGAATTGACGCTACCGGCAGGTCATCCCATTTATGCATGCAACGCATGAATCCTGCACTTATCACAGGCATCTGCAGTTCCGTTTTTCCAAAACGGCGATACATCATTGTATTTACCAACGTTCCATGTGGACCCGCTCTGTGATAAATCGCGTTCGAGCGGGATGCTGCTCAGCCGGCCAACCAAGTGCAATCCCGCACATTGGGATAATATTCACCGGAAGGTTAAAGAGGTCCCGAATGTCATTGATTCTCTGCTGCCGAGGATGGATACCTAGCCAGCAGGAGCCTAGTCCAAGGGAGCAGGCAGCCAGAAGAATATTTTCGACAGCCGCGCTTAAATCCTGCAGCATATAGGACTCCTTCTGATCATGTGCCCTGCTGATATCACCACAGACAATAAAACCTGCAGCTGCCTGCTTCAACATTTTGCCGTGGGGGAGTAAGGCCGCAATTTCATGCAGAGTACCTTTGTTTTGAACCACAATAAAGTGCCAGGGATCTTTTGCCACGGCTGATGGCGCAGCCATTGCTGCCTGCAGAAGATCAGTGATCGTCTCTGCCGGGATGTCTTTTGGCTGGAATTTTCGTATACTTCGTCTGGAAAAAATAAAATGTAATTCCGGGTTCATTGCCCCTCCTGGTTTTTACTTCAATGCTATTTTAAAAGGTTCGTTACTGTTTTGATAGTAACTCTGAGCCAGTAGGCTGTCGTTCCCCTGAATTCGAGTGTCTGGGAACCGTTAGCATTATTGCCGACAATGAGTCCGATGTTCAGCAAAGTTTCCTGTTTTCCATCTTATAAAAACCATTTTATGATCAGAAAGCCTCCTACCAGGAGTATAAAGAAGAGAGTGGCAAGCAAATTGAAATACCGTTCTATAAAGCTCCGAACCGGTGGGCCGAATTTATAGATAAAAGCTGCAACCAGAAAAAAACGGGCCGAACGGGCAAGAAGCGAAACCAGCATAAATGTTGCAAAATTGATTTTAAAAGCACCGGCGGTAATGGTGAACAATTTGTAAGGCAATGGAGTGAAACCTGCCGCTCCAACTGCCCAGGCATCATACTGCTGATATAAATTTTGAACGATTTCATACTTTTCATGTAGGCCGTACCAGTTCAGAATGCGGAACCCCACGGTATCCATAAAACCAAGACCTAAGCCATACCCTAAAGCGCCTCCTAATACCGAACCTATTGAGCAGATTGCTGCAAAGTAAAGTGAGCGCTTGGGCTGCGCAATGCAGAGGGCAATTAGAAAGATGTCTGGAGGTATTGGAAAAAAAGAAGATTCAGCAATAGCAATGAGAAACAGAGCCCAAATACCGTATGGGGTCTGAATCCATTCAAGGCACAGGTCATATAGCCGCCGCATCATGCCGGGCTTTTTTGCGGCGTTGCTCTCTGAATAATTTTTATTATTCGTTTTGCCAGCCATGAGCACCAACCAGGCTTACAAAACGCACACTTTCGATGGTCTTCGCAGAAATAGCACCATTTTTCTTTGAGACTACCTGTAGTTCCTGAAAAGATCGATCTCCCACTGGTATAACTAAAGTACCAGGATCGGCAAGTTGATGTAATAAAGGTTCAGGGACACTAGGGCCACCGGCAGTGACGATTATTCCATCATAGGGTGAATGCTCAGGCCAGCCAATGGTTCCGTCGTCGAGTTTGCTACGTATATTCAGACAGTGAAGCTGATCAAATATTTTTCTTGCTTTGACAAGCAGGCTGTCTATTCTTTCAATGGTATAAACTTTTTTACAGATCTGAGCGAGAATTGCTGCTTGATATCCTGAACCGGTCCCAATTTCCAGCACATTTTCATGCCCTTTCAGAGCCAAGGCCTGGGTCATCAAGGCAACGATAAAGGGTTGAGAAATTGTCTGGCCCCTGCCGATAGGTAGTGGATGATCTCCATATGCTTGTCCCCATAAGGCATCTTCAATAAAAAGATGCCTGGGAACTGAACTCATAGCGTCAAGGGTAGCTTGGTCGCTAATCGACCGCGGAATCAATTGCTCTGCCACCATTCTTGCCCTTGCTTTTTCATAGTTTGAAACTGGTCCTATCACTGAGCCTCCCCTTCTATACCCTGCCGGAATGTTTCTTCATCTAATCTTCTATAAACACAGTTGTCGGCCACGTCACCAGTAAAGGAAACATTCAGCACATCATACTCCAGGTTGCCCATTTTATTTCCTACTAAAGGAGTTTTTCGTAAGAGGCTTTTGTCAGCCTGATAATAAATCCAGACTTCTCTGTTTTCGGAAACGGATTGTCTTTCCTCAGGTTCTCCCAGGTAGGAGAGAACTTCTTGTTTGGTAGTTTGGTGTGGTGTGATAAGAGCTGCTTCTGCGGCAAGGTGTCGAACCGGTTCATGTCGGAAGCAGCCAGTTAAAACAAAGATAATGAGTGGTAAGATGACAAATATAGATCTGTGACGGTTTTTCATTTAATGCTCTCCAGGGAGGATAATAGCTGTTTAATATGAATAGAATGTTGAAACTCAGGTATAGAAGATATAATAATTTTGAATCTCATCGAATTACAGGTTATAATTAATATCTTTGTTTTTTTTGTTATGCTCATAAATAATTCGGACCGCGAAAAAAGTACTATATGACTCAATATGCATCCGACTTAAGACACAGGCCAAGATGATATACGGAAGCAAGCCATTTTTCAATAGCAATATGGCTATAAAAAAAGGCCCCGTCTTTTATAAAACGGGGCCTGAAAAAAAGGTAAGAGCCTGAGTTGGAGCGTAAATTCGTTTATTGAGGTTTTTTATAAACAGAATCTGCTAACTGATAAACTCTCAGTGAAAATCTGATAAAATCATAATCTTAATCCCGTGATGTCCCATTTCAGTTACTATGCAGGGCTCGTTCAAGAATTTCATAATTACGTTTAACCATGGCAGGTGCATCAACTATAAGGCCTGCCTGAATAAGCGCGTTATCAAAAATCTGCTCGGCAATGCTCTTGGCAAAATTTTCATCTTTATCTGTCAGGTTCGCCAGTTGCTTAATAAGTGGGTGACGGGTGTTGATTTCCAGATTTTTATTGCCAATTTCAATATTCTCCCTATTGGATGCTTGCAGGACCCGTTCCATGGTGCTCGTCATAAACCCGTCGGGATTGACGATTATTGCTGGACTGTCAACAAGTCGTTTTGAAGCAATCACATCCTTTACTTTAGAATCAAGGATTTTTTTAAACCATTTTGTTAAAGACTCGACAGCCTTGGCATCCATTGTCGATTCTTCTTTTTTATCTCCTTCCTCTTTTTCTTCCTTATGCGGAATATCAAGGTCAGCACGGTCTGCTGAAACCAGCTTTTTATCGTCAAAAGAACCGAGATGATTCATCACAAAGTCATCTATTGGTTCAAGAGTGTAAATAACTTCTATATCCTGATTTTTAAATGCTTCAAGGTAGGGACCGGATTCAATAGCGCTCCGATTTGGCCCGTTGATATAATAGATTTCATTTTGATCCTCCTGCATACGAGCAACATACTCGGCAAGAGATATCTGTTTACCAGGTTCTGATTTGGAAGATTCAAAGCGCAGAAGTTTGGCTATTTCCGTATGATAAGAATAATCAGAAGTAATTCCTTCTTTGAAATACAATCCGAAGTTGGACCAGAACTCCAGGTAGCCTTCAGCATTTTTTGTGGCCTGCTCCCCCAGGAATTTTAAGAATCGCTTGGTGACAACTTTTTTCAATTTAGCGACCAGGTTGCTGTCCTGTAAAGCCTGACGAGAGATATTTAAGGGCAGGTCTTCACTGTCTACAACTCCTTTTACAAAGCGGAGCCATTCTGGAAGAATATTTTCACTATGTTGCTCTATGAGTACTTTCTGACAGTAAAGATTTACACCGGGTTTCCCTCTACCAAAACCGAATTTTTCAAAATTGTCTTTTGGCACAAAAAGCAAAGCATTTATGGCAAGGGGGGCATCAGCGGTAAAATGGAGCCGGTATGCAGGCTCATCCATGGCATTGCCGATAAATTTATAAAACTCTGTGTATTCTTCTTCTTTGATGTCCTTTTTGCTTCGGGTCCAGAGGGCCTGGACTGTATTGATCGTTTCTCCCTTAATTTTGATCGGAAATGAAACAAAATTGGAATACTGCTGTATAATTCTTTTTATAGCGGCTTCATCTGCGTATTCATGAGCATCCTTTTTGAGCTCCAGGATTATTTTTGTGCCACGCCTGATACCCGGCGAAGAGGCTATTGAATAACTGCCCGAACCATCAGAAGACCATTCATGGCCCTCTTCGTTCTGCTTGTAAGATCGGGATAGAACTCTAACTTTCTTGGCGGCCATGAAGGCAGAATAAAAACCAACCCCGAACTGCCCTATAAGGCTTACATCTTTTTGAGCTGCCTCACTTAATTCAGTTAAAAATGTCTTGGAGCCCGAATGGGCAATTGTCCCGAGGTTCTCTTCCAGTTCTTGCCTGGTCATGCCAATTCCGGAATCTGCAATAGTCAACGTATGTTTTTTGTCATCCGCATCAATTGTAATTTCCAGTGGGACATGACTGTCAAAAATCTCTTCTTCAAGAATCGATTGATGTCTGAATTTTTCCAGTGCATCAGCGGCATTTGAAATGAGTTCCCGCACAAAAATATCCCGTTCCGTATATAAGGAGTGAATAACAATATCCAGTATTTTTTTTACTTCTGCCTGGAATTCCATTGTTTCAATTTTAGGTTTTGCTTTAGCCATTTATTCACCTCTGTTAAAAGTAGATCCTAGTAATGAATTGATTTTTCAGCCAATTTAGGCGACAATAAAACGGTATTAGAGCCCAATTTAATCCAGGAGTTAAAAAGTTCTCCTCGGTCTGGGACGAGCAAAATGATAATCATATTCAGGCTGCTGTCAAGGTCCAGATCAGTTGTGTTATACATGGTTACTAAACCATTATACTCAACAAAAAGTAACGTTTTTGAAGTATCGTGCTTTTTATAGTCAAAAGCAGACTGCCGGCATAAAGAAGTCGAATAGCTTTTTGATGCCCTGTTCTCGGTTATTGCGATCCGTTTCAGGGAAAAACTAATTCCATTAATTCCCCTATAAGCAAGTTGGTAACATGCGTATAATTGCTTTTGGAGATATTCATATGGATCAAAAAAATTTTCAGTCGATATCGGGACTGGAAACTGCTGATCTGATATTGATTACCGGAGATATAACCAACTTTGGCCATTGGCAGCAGGCAAAAACTGTTTTGGACACGATTAGGGGAATGAATAATAACATATTGGCCTTGCCTGGGAATCTGGACGAGAAAGATGTTACACAATACCTTGATCGGGAAAACATTTCCCTGCATGGTCGAGGATATGTCATCGAGGAAATAGGTGTTTTTGGGGTTGGCGGATCAAATATAACCCCATTCAACACACCCATCGAGTTTAGTGAGGATGAACTGGCGGAATTGCTCGCTCGTGCTTACAGTCAGGTACAGCATGTCAAAAATAAAATACTAGTTTCACACACACCTCCATTAAATACCAGGACTGATAGGCTTAGCAATGGGGTGCATGTAGGCAGCAATGCCGTAAGGGAATTTATAGTTGAAAAACAGCCTGACTTTTGTCTTTGTGGACATATCCATGAGGCAAGAGCGGAAGACAGGATTGGCAATACCGTTGTATTAAATCCTGGTATGATAAAAGATGGATGTTGGATTGAAGTAACGACAAGTAACGGGGAGTTACATGCAAATTTGAAATATTAGATTTGGCGAGCTAATATTAGGGTTATTCAGGAAGTTTTAGTATAAGTATGACTCATTACAATAACTTTAAGCACTAGAGAATTATGAATGAATAGAAAATACGATGTGGTGATTATCGGAGGTGGTTTGTCTGGTTTGTCGGTTGCACATTTTCTGCAGAAGAATAAACCTGATCTGAATCTGATAATATTGGAAAAAAGTTCCCGGCCCGGGGGAGCAATACGGTCTCACTATGAGGATGGATTTCTTGCCGAATGGGGTGCCCATGGGTTTCTGAACAATGTTGATGCCAGTCGCGAGATTCTTGAAGATACAGGATTGGTGGCTGAGGCACAAAAAGCGCCCTTAGGGGAGTTCGTTCGCTATATCTGCCTTAACGGTGAATTAGTAATGATACCTCAAAATCCAAAAAAAATAATAGCCTCTTCTCTAATACCATTAACCGGAAAGCTTCGTGTCCTTGCTGACCTGTGGAAAAAACCCAGGAAAGAGGAGCAGACCGTGAAACAATGGGCTTCTTACCGGTTTGGTAATCAAATTTTACCATTTGTGGATGCTGTCTTTACAGGCACCTATGCGGGAGATTTTGAACGGTTGAGCATTGATGCAGTTATGCCAGGTATACGACGTATGGAAATTGAGGCAGGTTCCGTCATTAGAGGTCTCATTAAGAAGCGCAAAGCATCCCGTCAGGATATTGGAGCACAAACCAAACGCGGTCTTCCATCAATGATCAGTTTCCCCCAGGGCATGGGAAGGCTCCCAGAAGTACTTGCCAAAGATAAGAATATTTCCTGCAATACAGAAGTGAATAAAATCGACAAAAAAGATGGTGTCTGGCAGATAAGTACGGATGAAAGCGAATTCTTGAGTAGTAATGTTGTCATGGCTCTACCGGTTAACCAAAGCTTGGCTCTGTTGCGCTCTTCAGCAATTACTGACAGGGGGAGCAAACCACCTGAAGAACAGATTCCTGAGGCTAAAATTGTTACAATAATAATGGGATTCAGCGATACTGCTAAAATTCCTTTTGGGTTTGGCTACCTTGCTCCGGAACAGGAAAAAAGATTTGCGCTTGGTGCTCTCTTCTCTACCCATATGTTTCCTGGAAGAGCCCCCGAAGGGAAAGTCATGCTGGAGGCTTTGGTTGGCGGCCGGCGTCATCCTGCAAAAGTATTATTAAGTGATGACGATCTGAAACGTAATGTTTATGAAGATCTCAAACAACTTATCCATCTTCCGGAACCGCCGTTATTTGCCAAGGTGCTTCGAACAAATCACGGCATCCCGCAGTTGGAGATGGGATATCCAAAACTTTTACAATGGCGCAATAAACTGGAGAGTGTAATAGACGGGCTGCACATCTGCGGTTTTGGTTGGGAGGGCATTGGCATAAATGATATGACAAAGTCAGCAAAAGCCGTTGCAGACGCAATTGAAAAAGGGACAGCCTCCATACATGAAAAAGCGCAAGTAAAAAAAGTGTATTTTTAGTTGCGCTTTTCTCTAAACAATCAAATGTACCCCAATTTATTCTTTCAGTTTCTTTGATAACAAGTCCACTTGCCCCCGAACACTGCTGTTTCTGGACATTGCTCCTGTTATTACCCTGATTGAATGCAATACTGTAGAGTGATCCCTGTTAAACGCCTTGCCGATTTCCGCCAAACCTTCTTCAGTGAATTTCCGCGCCAGATACATAGATAATTGCCTTGGAAAGGCAATAGATTTTTTTCTGGATTTGGATTGAAGATCAACAGTCCTTATCTTGAATTGGTTTGCAATAAAATCTCTAATTAATTCTGTGGAAAGTTCTCTGGCTTCCCCTCCCACTTCTTTAACAATTGTTTTTACCATATCAAGGTCCGGCTCTGTTTTGAGCAGACTTGATCTTGCCTTCAGCCCGACGATTGTACTCTCTAACTGCCGTATATCCCCTTTGAGGTAATGGGCGATATACTCACTCAGGCTGTCTGAAAGATGCAGATTGTTGTTCAGGGCTTTTCGTTTCACAATTAAAATTCTGGTCAAGTAGTCAGGAGAATCTATAGTAGAAACCAACCCTGCAGACATCCTGGAACGAATTCCTTCATCAATATCACGAATTCCTCTTGGGGCAACCGCACCTGTCAGGATTATTCTTTTTCCTGACTTCATCAGGGCATCGAGAATTTCATTAAGCTCTGTTTGGGTTTTTGCCTTACCTGTCAGTGTATGTACGTCTTCAATAAGCAGAATATCACAGTTATCATGATATTTTTGTTTGAATTCATTCATATTGTTATTTTTTATTTTCTGGACCATTTCACTGCTAAACTGTTGTGCAGTTAAATAATGCAGTCTGGTACCGGGAGAGTTGTTGATAACACTATGGGCAACAGCATGAGTTAAGTGGCTCTTGCCAAGACCTGTACCTGCATTGATATAAAGAAAGGACCCGAAAGATGTGTCGCCGCCGGAAATGGCTTTACAGGCCGATTGGGCAAGCAGGTTGCTTTCCCCCACCATAAATTCCTCAAAAGTATAGCGTGGGTGAAGGCTCCTGACATATGATTTTGCCTGCGGAATTGACGGCAAACGCAATTGCTCTTTTTCTTCTGCCAGGGGAAACAATTTCTGAGAATGGCTATTTTTTACCGATAGGTTTATCTGCAGATTTGTTTTTCCCAATTCAACAAGACATCCTTGAATCAAGGACAGGTAATTTTCTGTTACCCAGGTGCAGAAAAAGCGATCAGGACAAGTAAGCTCAAAGACTGATTCATTATTATGGATGTAAGTAATTGGTTCTATCCATAAACTATAAGCTGAGGCAGGCAGTTTTTCCTTTAAAGAATCTTTAACTCTGTTCCACAACATTAAAAAACCCCAATTAAACGATTTATGGTTAACAATCAATAAAATACAACGAATTTGAGAAAAAAAGAATTTTTACACATTTACAAGGAAGTATAGGATTTCCCATGGTTGATTAAAAATAATAAACCTTCAAGTTCTTTTATTGCTTGGGAAAATCAAGCAAGTGTGTGGCAAGGAAATAATTCGAATATAATAATCTTAAACTAAGTGAGTTGCTTTGTTCGGGATTTAATTAATAGAAAATTTTGGGGCAGTCAAAGACAAAATTGAAAGATTCTAATCAATGGAAAATTAAAGTTTTCAACAAATCTAAACATT
>CAMYJP010000073.1 GCA_947258675.1 uncultured Desulfobulbaceae bacterium
CATTGTACAAATGGCAGGAAAAGTTTTCAAATGAACTTGATGCCAGGCACTCTTTTCAGAGGCGCCAGTATAACCAGGCGGCCAATCAATATGAAATTTTAATAAGGGAAACAGAGAGTAATGAACCACTGCTTTTTGATTTGGCTGGAATATACAGCCGTTTGGGTAAACTGGGAGAGGAAGCAGTTATTTACGAACAATTAGAAGATACCAGCCCTGAATTTCCTGGTCTTGATAATGCCATACAGAGAAATTATTTGAAACGACGTCCAGAGTTGTCTGCACGTTACGGTATGTTTGAAGACGATGGCTGGGATAGCCATAAAGCAGTCAGAAAAGAATGGGGAGAGATCAATGTGAAATTTTCTCCAGGGGCCAGGCACAGTTTTGATATCAGCACCTCACGTAATAACTATCACGCACTTAATATAGATGATGACCTTTATTCAAAACGACTGCTACTGTCTTATAATAACCAAATTAAACATGGTCTGATAGCCTCATTGGGTTTGGGAGTTGAGCACCTCGACAAGAATATTCCAAGGAGTGAAATCTTCTCTTTCTCGATGCTCGGCAAAATTGGCGATACACTTTCCAGCCGAATTTCTTTTTCTCAGGATCTTACTACAGATACAACCGCCAGCCTCAGAAGAAATATTTTACATCGGGATTTTGAGGCAGGTTTCTCTGCTGATTTCTTCCCTCGTCTGATTGTCGGAGCAGATTATGAATTTCAAGATTATACTGATGATAATTCAGTGGCCAGATACTCGCTTTGGTCTTCCTATATATTTTTTTTCGAGCCAACTTTTCTTAAGTTTAATTTTCATTATGATCTTGAAGACTCCAGGCATGGGCCTAACCCAGGAATTCCTCTTGAAGACGGGTTTGCCAGATATGATCATCCTTATTATACGCCGGTTGAGTATTGGATGAATAGATTTTCAATATTCTTTCGACATCAGTTATCTGACGCCACTCTGGATCGAGGGATGCCTCAATTTTATACGGTTCAATATACATGGGGGTATGACTCACTGGATGATGATTTAGAAGCTTTGAATGGCAGCTTTTCTGTGGAATTGGAAAAGAATTTTGTTTTAAAAGGTACAGCAGGTTTTAGCGATCTTAAAAGCCATAAAACAAAAAGCTTGTTACTGTCTATAAGTTATCGATGGTAATATTTAGCTTAATGCCTGGCACAGTGTTGAAGTTAAATAGTGTCTGTTATTCTTCAACTGTTGAAAGCCATTTGCAACCATCTCTGGTATATTTAAATGTCTGATAACCCTAGAATTAAAAATAATAGTCTAGAGTGAAATTTAATGTAGATAAAGATTTAGTTTGCAGTGTTGATTATTTCGGTATAAATATGACGATTTTTCTGCAAATTTCATAGAATGTCAAAGAATTTAATTTTGGTTTTATTTATAAGAATTGATACTATTTCAAAGCAGTTAGATAAACCTCAGAAAGCTAAATATTTTTAAAATTTCAATTTGTTATGGTTATATAGTCTAGCATGTGAGGTTGATTACAATCTCAAAACAAAAAATTAAACTTGTAAAATTCCATTAATAAAAGGGGTTATATATGGTTACTCGGATGCCTATTTCCAGGAGAGGTTATCAGAAAATGCGTGATGAGCTTGATAAGCTGGAGAGGAAAGAGCGATTTGATGTGGTTAGGGCAATTGAAACAGCTCGTGAACATGGTGATTTAAAGGAAAATGCTGAATATCATGCTGCAAAAGAGAGGCAGGGCCATATAGAAGGCAGGATACTTGAGCTGAAGGATAAGGTTAGCAGGGCAGAAATAATCGATTGTTCAACTGTAGACTGCGAAAGAGCCATTTTCGGTACGGTTGTCAAACTTTTGGATTTGAATACCGATGAAGAACTGAATTTTCAACTGTTAGGCCCTGAAGAAGCTGATGTGAAAAGCGGCAGTATTTCGGTTGTCTCACCTTTGGGGAGATCAATTATTGGGAAGAGTATTGGTGATGAGGTTGTAGCGAATACACCTGGTGGCTTAAGAGAATTTGAGGTTATGGATATTACTCAACCCGCAGATGATTGAAGTGCTTTTTTATAAGGATGGCTGGAGTTCATATCTTGAATACCACAGAGAAATATATTGCTGATCTGATTTGCCGTTTCATCAATATTGTAAGGCGGTTTGGAAGATAATATCCATAATCGAGCCATTTCATCCAGCGCACCGAAAAAGGCTCTTTTTGCGATTCCGGGTTGGATGGATTTGCTGAAAAGATTAAGTTCCTGACCTTTCCTCACTATCTGTGAGATTATATCAACGTATTCACTAAAATTCTTAACACGATATTCTTTGATTAATTTATTGTTTTGTCGCAATTCCATCTGTATTATTTCAGCAAGATTTCTGTTTTCTTTCAGCATGGATAAATGTTTTTGCGCAAAGATCTCCAGCATTTTGCACGGATTATCTTCTTTTTCTATAAGCTCTTTTACTTGAGCTATAAGTTTGCCGATCTCGATGTCAAAAACCGACAGAAGAATATCAAATTTATTATTGAAGTAAAGATAGATTGTGCCGTCAGCCACTTTAGCAACTTTTGCTATATCAGATATTCTGGCACTGTAGAAACCCTTTTTAGCGAAGACTTTGACAGCAGCTCGAATTATTTTGGTGTGTTTGTCTGCAGACTTCATTAATTCAAAAGGTATGTGAAAGAATGTTATATTCCTCTTAGGAGGTTCGAAAGATTATGAATGAGGTCTCATTCGACCTCCGATGATATATGGATATAGGATCAATGTCAAGAGTAAAATAATTAGGTGTTCATTAGTTACATGATATTAATATGAATCCTTGACAATTTTATTCAGCGAAAGGTAGTTTGATTGCACTGATTTCAACTCAGAAAAATTTAGGATTTTTTAAAGTGCCCAGGAAAATCTGTATTAATGCAATGATTAATAGTGATGAAAAGGAGAATTGGCAGCTATGAAAATTATGGTAATAGGTTCTGGCGGAAGAGAACATACTCTGGTTTGGAAATTGAAGCAAAGCCCAAGAGTCAAGAAAATTTACTGTGCTCCTGGGAATGCTGGAATCGGCAACGATGCTGAATGTGTTGATATCTCTGCTGAGGATATAAATGGATTAGCTCGTTTTGCAGCTAAAAACAAGATTGATTTGACCGTCGTTGGACCTGAATCCTCCTTGACTCTCGGCATTGTCGATCGCTTTGAAAGAAAAGGATTAAAAATATTTGGACCATCTAAAAAGGCGGCTATTCTCGAAGGAAGCAAAGTATTTACAAAAAAATTCATGAAAAAATATAATATTCCTTCAGCGGAATTTAAGGTTTTTAAAAAACCTGAGTCCGCCATGTCGTATATTGAAAAAATCGGTGCGCCTATTGTTGTTAAGGCTGATGGTCTCGCTGCAGGAAAAGGGGTTATAGTTTCTCATACAATTGAAGAGGCGAAAAACGCAGTTAATATAATTATGAAAGATAAGGTCTTTGGTGGTGCCGGTAACAAAGTAGTGATAGAAGAATTTATGGAAGGCGAAGAAGCCTCTTTTCTAGCCTTTACGGACGGACAAACCGTCCTGCCATTACCTACCTCACAGGACCATAAAGCAATTTATGACGGAGATAAAGGACCCAATACTGGAGGGATGGGTGCGTATTCTCCTGCGCCAGTGGTGACCAAAGATCTTGAAAAACAAATAATGCAGAAGATTATGGTGCCGACCATTAAGGCAATGGCGAAAGAGGGGAGGCCTTACAAGGGAATTCTTTATGCAGGTTTGATGATTTCTGAAGGCATCGCCAAGGTGGTTGAATTTAACTGTCGTTTCGGCGACCCTGAGGCCCAGCCCTTGTTAATGCGACTTGATACGGATCTTCTTGAAATAATAGAGTCAGTCTTAGATGATAAATTACAGAAAATTTCATTAAAAATTGACCCCAGGCCAACAGTGTGCGTTGTAATGTCTTCTGGTGGGTATCCAGGTTCGTATGCGAAAGGAAAAGAAATAAAAGGATTAAGTAAAGTTCAGCAACTTCCATTAGTTGAGGTTTTTCATGCCGGTACTGCAAGGAAAAAGAAACGCATCGTAACTTCCGGTGGGCGCGTGTTGGGTGTCACTGCTCTGGGGAAAGGTCTTGATGAAGCTATCAAAAGGGCCTATGAGGCGGTGAGCCTTATTAAATGGCCTGGTAGTTATTTTCGTAATGATATTGGTGCGAAAGCATTAAAACGAAAGAGAGGAGCAGGTAACAGTGAGCGTCAAGCTCACGTTGGAATAGTTATGGGAAGTGATTCTGATTTACCTGTAATGAAGGCAGCAGCCGATTTTTTAAAATCAATGGAGATCCCCTTTGAAATGACCGTTGCCTCAGCACATAGAACCCCAGGGCGCGCCGGACTTTATGCAAGTTCAGCAAAAAAAAGAGGACTTAAGGTTATTATTGCCGGTGCAGGTATGGCAGCACATCTCGCAGGTGTCCTAGCGTCTCACACCTTATTACCTGTGATAGGAGTTCCTATTGATGCTTCTCCATTAAATGGACTAGACGCCCTGCTTTCAACTGTCCAGATGCCGCCAGGCGTGCCGGTGGCATCAATGGGTATCGGTAAATCCGGCGCAAAAAATGCAGCTGTTTTGGCTTCTCAGATTTTGGGACTTAATGACGAAAAAATAGCTTACAGGCTCAGGAAATTTAAAGATGCAATGGCAGGCCAGGTGGAGGAAAAAGCAAAAGAACTGGAGAAGGATGTTTGATAGAGTTACCTGAATCAAACCAGAAAATAAAGAAGGAGATTATAAAAGCTACCGAAATCCTCAGGAAAAGTGGAATTGTAGCTTTCCCAACGGAAACCTATTATGGATTGGCCGTTGATCCTTTTAATTCCGATGCTCTGGATAGACTGTATAAAGTAAAGAAGAGAGAATCGGCCAAACCGTTGCTTGTTCTTATAGATGATAAAAGTAAATTGTCTTTATTGGTTAAGGAAATTCCTCCTGTTTTTTTACCTCTGATGGACAACTTCTGGCCGGGCCCTCTCACCTTGATTTTTAATGGCAACGACGAATTGCCCATGCAACTGACAGGCAACACAGGAACTGTTGGGATTCGTATTTCCTCTCATCCGATAGCCTTGCGTTTGACAAAGTCTTTCGGTGGTCCTATAACAGCCACAAGTGCAAACATCTCAGGAAAAAAAGCAGCTGAGAGTGTTGGGGATATTCAGCGTCAATTCGGTTCATCTATCGAAACTGTTCTTGACGGCGGTAGAACCCCTGGAGTTGCAGCTTCGACGATTGTCGGTTTAAAAAATAATGAGTTGGCACTGATACGACCCGGTGTTATTTCTTATGAGAGGATAAAAAAGTGTTTTAAACATTCTTTGTGATGTCTTTGAATCTTACGCTCCTTTACTCGAATAAGTTCATATATCAGGATTTTCAAGGTGGAAAAGATTGCCTCAGATTTATACATCTTCAGCATTGTTGGAAATTACTTGCAGTTAGCGCTTGTTGTTTTGGCATGCCTATTGACAATCTCTGCGGTTTCGATCTTTTTTCGTTCAAAAGAAATTTTCAAAAACTTTGATAGTTTAGTTCTGATTTCGATCAATATAGTGTTTGTGGCTGGGTTCTTATGGATCTGTTGGTTTCATTATAAAATCTACAACCAGTTGCCTCTTGAGCTGCCTGAAAATTTAGTGTCCTGGCTCAATCAGCAGCTTGAACTTATGAACAGGAAAGCAGCATATGGCCTTCCTCTATATGAAAGCCTTGATCCTCCACGATATGCTATCCCTGTCTGGATTGAGAATGAAAAATATTATTTTTGGTACATGTGTTTTGCCTTGCTGGCACTTTTCAGCCATTTTCGAATAAGTAATCGTCCATTTCGCGCTGCTATACATATTCTTCTCGCATGTCATATAGCTATCCTTTTTATTTACACTGATCCTTTTACCGACCCATTACCAAGATTTTTCGCTGAGATAACACCGTGGTTTGACGAAAAATTCTCCGCAATGGACAGGTTAGGGCATTTCATGCGTTTATATCCTAAAATGATTTTTTATTATAATGCTGAATACATGTGGTTACATCCGCCTATGCTTTTTCTGGCTTATGGAAGCATAACTGTAACCTTTGTTACTTCTTCTTTCATGCTCTTTAAGCGAGATATCATAATTGAACGGCTGGGCTATGATGCAGCTAAATTTGGCTATCTAATGCTCACTCTGGGAATGTTGCTCGGCTATCCATGGGCATTGAAAGCTTGGGGGCCGAATTGGTGGTGGGATCCAAAGATTTGCAGTTCAATAATGATGTGGGCTATTTTTTCAACTTTTCTTCATACCCGGTTGTATGCAAATAAACGGTCCATGTGGTATTTCTCTTCAATATTGGGAATTCTTTGTTTTGTTGCAATGATATTCACCTTTATTACTTCTTTTTATTTTCCTGGCGAACATACTTTTCAGTAAATTTAAAAAGGGAGAACTCATCTTAGATATGAAAGCAAGCAAGTCTTATGATTTTTATTTGATTTTGGCTACCGCTATCGTGTTATTCATTATTTCATCAATCTGTATATATGGAATGTTTTATTTTAAGTTGGCACAAATACAGCAGATGTCACCGGTTTTAAAAATCCAATACATGAATAGCATGAACAATGTAGTGGCTCCTTTTGTTATCAGTCTTATTCTGTTGCTGGGGATCTGCGTGCCGAAGCGTATTTTTTCTACAACCTGGCTTAACAGGTTTGCAATTATTTTAACTGCAGGGATAATCGCTGTCAGCTTTTTGTATACTATAAAAATAGGGCTTTTGGTGGTGCTGGTAGCCTCGCTCATTTTGCAGCTGCTGGTTCTGGTGATGGCTGTCTTAGGGAGCAGGCATCTTAATTTTGAAAAAAAAGGATATTGGGTTCGAGTTGGGTCGTCACTGATTCATTTGGGATTAATTTTATTTATTCTGGACCTGTTTCTCTATGATAAACAGGTTTATCATTTAATTTTATTCTGGATCACCACCATATCAACTGTAACTGGGATGCTGTTTTGTTTTTATGCAGAAAGTGTTGTACGTCTTTTTGGCAAGTTGATTAAAAAAGAGAATGAAATTGTGGAAGGATAATTGGAAGTTTTCTTCTGGGAATTAATCAACAATCAGTCCTGGATTTTTTTCAAGTTCATCCATAATAGCATTCGGATCAGGGGAATTGTATGTCATAATATTCCTAAAATGATGGTAATCATGGATATCAATTGAATGAAATTTTATGCCAGCGCCATCACCATCCAGTCGAAGGATGGTGCTTTTAATAGATATAGCAATTCCGGAAGCATCTGCGTGTGGAATGAGTTCAACAAGGCAGGATCCTTTTTTACGTTGACCTACCAATTCATTGCAATTGAAATAACATCCTCCGAAGCTGATATTTTTTGTTGCTCCGTTAAAGGTTTTACCATCAGGAAAGCGAATTTGAGCTTCGATCTCAAGCAAAATCCTGGTATGCTTTCTATGTCCTTTTTTCATCTTATCACTAATCTTATCGCCAAATCATTTAACCTGCTTTTTATGACAGAAAAGGCATCGATATTTAGGTGGGTGATCTTCAGGGAGCGGGACTTCTCCGTCCGGTGAGTGACATTCGTCACATAATTTTTCAGCTTCTTTTTTATCCATTGTCATAAATTGATTGTGATTTTCATCGGTTGGGAGTTTCGCTGTGGTTTCTTCTGGAGCGCTCCAAAGAAAGAGAAAAAGTCCGGCACAAATAACTACAAACGCGATATTATAAATCCAGGTTGTGTTTCTTTTTGATTCTTGAGGCTGTTGGGTCATCTAAGTATCCTTTTAATATGTCAACAGGGTTCATTTAATACAGAAAACGCAGAAAATTAATTATAGATTTATTTTGAGAAATCAGTCGGCCATTTCCAGCTTGCTAACTGGTATTAATCCACTGCGCAGCCCCATGGCCAATGTTTCCATGGTTAGAGAACAGAACATCTTATTTTTACCAGAAATTGACAATATCTGCCTGTGTTTTTGTTGTTTCCGAATCAGTCTGTTAAGTTTATCGGTTGTATGAAATGGATTAATTATAGTTTCTGCAGCAGCCACACCAGAGATAAGAGCAGGGTACATTCCTTCTCCGGTAAGTCCGGAAGCAAGTCCGGCAGCATCACCAACAAGCATAATATGACCAAAGCGCCAGCCGCGATAATCAAAATTGATTAACCCTGCTCTTGGTTTTAACCCCTCTAAATTAATACCTTGTATATCAGCCCAAAAGTGAAAATTGTTCAGCATTTGGTTTGCAGTCAGGCTGCTGCCGTCAGTATAGACTCCAACTGACGCAAATCCAACGTAGGGAAAAATCCAGGCATAACCATTCCCGAACAGTTTCGTGTTGAGGTGCCACTCCATTTTTTCAAATTCACCATCAATCAGATAATGAATGCCAATCCCTTTTTGTTCTGAGGGGATTCGTAGATATTTTCTGACTATAGAATTACTGCCGTCTGCACCAACTAAATATCTATAATTGTATTGTTTGATTCCTCCATGTTTGCATTTTGCTGTAATTGATTGATTAGTAACTTTTATAACATTTATGTTGGTTTTAAGAGCAACTCCTGCGTTTACCGCCTGTTCCAGCATCCATTTGCCAAGTTTTTCCCGAGAAATAGTAGAGATAATTGGTTCGATTGATTTAATCGTGATTTTTTGTTTGTTGGTCTTGATGGTTTGATGCTGAAAAGATCTATTAATTAAATTTCCTGGAACATGCTGAATCAGTCCTTTCCATGTAATACCGCCACCGCAGACTTTAGGGCCGACTTGACTGTTTTTTTCTAATACAAGTACTTTAAGACCCTGAAGGGCAAGAAGACGGGCACAGGCTAACCCCCCTGGCCCGGCTCCTATTACGATTGTGTGAAAGGACTGCATTGCGTATAAGGTTTTAATGACTGATGCTGTAATTGAATGGAAAACCGGGAAGTTTTAGCTTCTATCTTGAAAAATTGACTTTTATAACACAATTTCAGTTGTATATAGCGCTTTTTCTGAAATGTTCGCGAAGTATCAGGCCCAAGGCTTCTCGATTTAAGGGTATTTGGTTCGCTATTGCAAGGATTATTGGATAGAGAGAATGTATGTACATGATTAAAAGTATTTTTCATTAAATTTGCCATGTGAAGATGGTAGCATTTATAGGGAGTTTCAAGTATAACCATTTCG
>CAMYJP010000074.1 GCA_947258675.1 uncultured Desulfobulbaceae bacterium
CTTCAGCGCAGATACCTCCTTCTATTTTTTTTTAATTTTCCATCCTGGTGGTCGCGCCAAGACGGGCCATATGGATTTCTATTTATGAAACAGCAACCCATTGATTTTTTGATCCCAGAGTACTTTCCGGGAAGATCTCCCTTTATTTGGTGGGGAATAATTTATGTTATTTTCTCACGCCTTTAAGGGAGATAATTTACAGAAGAACAGTATATACCACGGTGTGGTATAAAGGGTCAATAAAAAAGTAATTGAAATGTAATCAAAAGAAGGGTTTGTTCGTGGAGATATGCTGTTATTAAAATATCATGTTTTTTTGTAACATTTTGATTTTTAATGTTTTTTTTGCGGCTTGGCTGTAGGACGATGAAACATTTGAGAGGATATCAATTTTTGATTGCAATTGGAATAAAAATTATTTTTTTTTCACATTTAATCCAAGTTTTCTTATCCTTTCAACCAGTTGAACTTCAGTTATTTCCTCAGGATCAAACTGGAGATAGATTTTTCCTTCCCCGTAATTAACAGAAACGCTGACGACGCCATCTGTGTCACCCAGAATGGTTTCCACATCTTCGGCGCAACCGGCACAAACGATACCTTCTACCGGTAGGGTAATTTTTGCTATGTGTTCATTCATTTGAGAATAATCTTGGTGTTTTTTCCCATGACGGGAGCAGGAAGAATGTGTTACTCGTGGGAAAGTATTTTTTTGTGATTTATAAAATTGTATAACCTCACCAATAGAATTTTCGCAAGACATTTTTCTTATGTTTGTTAACAATTGATAGTGGAAAAAATGCAGCTTTTTAAGCCTAGCAAAAAAACAGAGTATTATGGTGTGGTCGGTTTTTTTTCCATTATTATTCCGTTGATCCTTTATATTTCCCGCACCGTAGATGATAATAGACTTACAAGCTGGGGCTGGATTTTCACAAGTGAGAATGTTCTTTTGCTTTTTGGAGTTCTTCTTATAAGCCCTATATTTTCCTTTGTTATTTCATGTACCCCTGAACTACCAAAGAGACTCAAACCGGTTTTTCTATTACTGGTTTCTTATTTTGCAGCTAGGTATTTCTGGCAAGCGCCTGAAGTTATTCTTGATACTGCGCGATACTTTACCCAGGCAAAGCAACTTGCTCTAAACGGACCTGGCTACTTTTTTTCAGAGTGGGGGAAAGAGATCTTTGCCTGGACAGACCTTCCCCTTATCCCTTTTTTGTATGGCATGGTTTTTTCCTTTTTTGGGGAGCACAGGGAAAATATCCAGCTTTTTACGACTCTTCTGTATTCCGGAACAGTGCTGCTCGTGTATTACTGGGGTAAAGAGCTGTGGGACGAAAATACTGGTTTTTACGGAGGCATGTTTCTTTTAGGTTTTCCCTATCTCTATACACAGGTACCGCTTATGCTGGTCGATGTACCGACCATGTTTTTTTTCATGCTGGCAGTATACTTGACAACGATGGCGGTCCGCCTTGGAGGTTGGCCACGGCTTTTGGCCGCCGCCTTTGCCCTTTTTCTTTCAATTTTTACCAAATATTCAAGCCTTGTTTTTCTCCCCGGGCTAATTGTGTTGTTTTTTGTACATCTTTATTCAAACCCTCGACAAACCTTAAGAAGAGGTTTGGTTTTAGCTGCTACTCTCATTTCTCTGGTTGGGTTGGTGCTGGTTTTCAAATTTGAAGTATTCGCTGAACAGATTCGATTCCTCATACAATATCAAAAACCAGGTCTCGGCCGCTGGGTTGAGGGATATCACTCCACATTTTTTTACCAGACCCATGCATTTATTACTCTTGGGGCTTTATTTTCGCTGTATGAGGCTTTCAGGAAAAGAGATATTACAATTCTGTGTGTTTGTGTTTTTGTGATTATCATTTTTGTTTTACAGATCAAACGAATACGATACACAATGCCAGTTTTTCCCATGCTGGCGTTAATGGCAGCCTATGGCTTGAAAGACATAGGCGACAAGGAGATACGAAAATTTATTGTATCCTGTGTAATCATCACATCTCTTGGTCTTGCGGTGTCAGGATATCTTCCCTTTTTAAAGAAAATGAGCGCAGTAAATATTCCTAATGCTGTCAACTTTTTGGAATCTTTAGATATTAATCAAATAGAGGCGACAACACTTCCCATTGATGAACAAATTGTCAACCCCGACGTTTCCATACCGTTGATAGACCTTTTTTCGTCAAAACAGGTAGTACATAAAACGGGAATTGATTTTTCCTCACCTGAAGGGGTTGAGACATCTTCTTTGCGCTTTACCTGGGAATTTCAAGTTCCTTCTCTTTATTATTCGCCGAGTATACATCCTCGACCCAAAAGGGCGGTCATGGTGGTTTCAGGGAAAAAAAATCAGTTGCTGCCTCAAGAGCTTCAAAAGGGACTTGAAGATTTTAACCACATGAAATCATTCCAATCTTCTACAGGTGTTTTTCGTTATCAGACATTTGTTCAAGTGTATTATGATTAGTTTCCATCCGGGAACGCCCCTTTTGAAAAATCTCGGCGTCGATTTTCAGAATTGCTTGTGCGACGTATTCATATACGACTCCGCGCAATTCTTTGATTTCCTGGATCTTTTCTAAAATTGTCTGTTTCCGAACTTGAAACAATTTAGTGTAGCCATCCGTAAAAAACAGACTTTCCGGTGGACATTAATTAGGCATCTACCTCATTTTTTTTGTAAATAAAATATCAGGTCGAAAAAAAGTAATAATTGTAATTTCAACTATAAAGAGGCTTCCGACTAGGTATGGCAATGAATATAGATTCATTATTTCCTTGATTTTGCCTGCCACTTTGTAGTAACCTCTTGACCTCGGATGCCACAATGTAGTAATTTGTGCAGCACTTTTTTTGTAAATGGCTAGAAAGTGGGTTTATTACGGATCAAAAAAGAAGGCTTGGCTGCAGTCGGTAACGTTTGAACCAGTGGAAAAAATAAAAGAATTTCCACATCAATAGACCTGAAACTGTTCAATGAGGGGGGGATCGTATGGAAGAAAAACGAAACGCAATGTGGGCCTACCTGATAACAGGTGTCCTTGTTTTGATCAGCCTAACGTACTGGGCGGTGGATACATATTATATGTATCTGGTGGTTTATATCTGGTTCGGCTTTGCCTACGGTATGATGCTGCAGTATGGCAGGTTCTGCTTTGCCTCTGCTTCGCGGGATCTTTTTGCCGCCGGTGTGCCGCGAATGGCGGTCGGCATTCTGGTGGCTCTGACATTTTTCAGTTTGATCCAGGCAACCCTGGAAACTGTCAATATGAGCACCTTTCATCCCGCACCCTTTGGTATCCATATGTTGATATCCGGGTCGGTTTTCGGGGTTGGCATGTGTCTTGCCGGCGGTTGTGCCTCGGGTTCACTCTACAAAGTGGGTGAGGGGAATATGACCTCGCTGCTGGCGGTTATCTTTGGCCTCTGTCTCGGCCAGGCCATCTTTGTTGATCTCGGCGGAATTTTTAACAACCTGATGCCCCAGGCCTGGGCTGATAAAGCGATGCAGACGGCTGCCGCCATCAAGGCTGGATCCGGTGTTGAAATTCCACTAAATTCATGGTTTGACCACTATCTTGTCGGCTATGTCTGGCACAAGCCGCAATTCACCGTTGCCAAGCTTATCTCCGGCGGGCATCCTGAGGCTTTCCATTATTTTATTGGTAATGCCTTTATTAACTCTATTATTCCCGCCATGCTCATTCTCTGCATGATCTATTACTTCTATCCGCGCAAAGTCTTTTTGAAGAAAAAGAAGAAAGCCCTGAAAAAAGCGGGGTTGGAACCGATCACCGGATTGAAGGATGAACTGGAAGGAATCTGGACCATGATCACCGCTTCCAAACGAACCAGTTGGATGGGTATCCTGGTCGGAGTCACCGCTGGTCTGCATATTCTGACCATGGCCGGTATGCAGAAAAAATTTGGGGTTACCAACTTTGGATCGTTGTTGAAAAGAATGGGACATTATTCCGATGTCTCGCTCAAAGGAACGGTATTTGATCCAGGCTACTGGTATATAACCAGCCAGGAAGGTCAATTGGGCGCCTGGATTCTGGAAAAATTCGGCTGGAACATGCACGATAATATGTTTTTCGGCTATGTGAACGGTTTACCGGAACTCTGGCGCAATCCAGCGCTCTGGATGTCCCTGGGAATCGTTTTTGGCGCAATGGTCATGGCCAGGTTGAACAATGAATTCAAATTTAAATTGCCTTCACCTGAATTAATCATGTGGGGTTTTTCCGGTGGCCTGCTCATGGGATTTGGCTCCCGCCCCTCTCTTGGTTGTAATATCGGTGGTTTCTTTATCAGGGCGGCTGGCGGTGACCCGAACGGCTGGGTTTACGGAACCGGTATGGTGATTGGCGCTTTTATCGGAGTTTCGTTTTTAAATTGGTTTACTGAACGAAGAATGCAAAAAGAAATGGCAGATTTTTAGGTACGCATAACAAACTACTTATTTAGGAGGAATGAATCATGGCAGAAATTAAATTTGAAAAAACAGGTGACGGAAACTACTTACTTGATGTTTGTGGTTATGTCTGTCCGCATCCGCAATTGTATACGAAGAAATCTCTTGAGAAGATTGAAGAAGGGGATGTAATTGATGTTGTCTTTGATAATCCTTCATCAAAGGAAACTATTGTCCAGATGTGTGAAGCAGCAGGAAATGAAATTATAGAAGAGAAGACCGAAGGTGGAAAGCTGTATTTAAAAATAGAAAAAGGCTAACGAGCTGTTTTTCGCTCACAAAGAGGCCGGGTTTGGCATTAGTAGTGTCAACCCGGGGTTTTTTGACTACGTAATAATTCGGTAGAAATTTTTCTTTCATAATAGTATGTTAACTCCCGTGTTCAGCGTTAAACGGGAAAATGGTAAACGGTAAACGAAAATTTTTTCAAAGCAGTTTTTGACCAAACGAGGGGGGAAATATGAAGACACCATTTGTTGTTATATTATTAATTTTGATTGGCGTTTTAGGATTTGTTATCGGATACAGCATTGCACCGACTGATGTAAGTGTTGTCAGGCATGGTGCCCCCCAGGCATCTTCCGGCGGTGGCGGACAGGCGTCCGGCGGCTATGGCGCGGACTCCGGTGGCTATGGCGCGGATTCCGGTGGCTATGGTGCTGCCCCAGCGGCTGGTGGATATGGCGCTCCTGCAGCTGGTGGTTACGGTGCTCCCGCAGCTGGTGGTTATGGTGCTCCTGCAGCTGGTGGTTATGGCGCTCCCGCAGTTGGTGGGTATGGAGCGAAATAATGTTTATAAATTCTCCGTAAACTAAAAAGAGAGGGGGATATTATGAAAAACATTTTAATTGCCGTTGACGATACTAAAGCCACGAAAGAGATATTTTCCAAATGTACAAATATATGCAAATGCATGGCGCCGGATGTCATTAATCTTCTTTATGTAGAAAAGTACGAGGGTGCTTCACTCATGGATGATATGCTCGGCGAAGCGGAGCTCTCTACCCTGAAAGAGGTTCTTGAAGGAACGGAATATAAAGAAGCGCTTGATGAAAAAGCCAATAAAGTCTTGCAATACTATAAAAGCATGCTGGAAAAGAGTCCACCGGTTCCAAATGTAAAGACCATACTCAAATCAGGTCATCCGGCTGAAGAAATTTTGAAAACAGCAGAAGAAAATGATGTGGATATGATTATGATCGGTTCGACTGGTGTGAAAGGTTCCCAGCTGTTAATGCGCAGTGTCAGCAGAGAGGTTGTTTTCAATGCTGATTGCCCGGTGCTTGTAGTGAAGTAATGCGATGATTTTTTTCCTGGAATACCTTCCAGGTATTAGTAATACAAAACATTAGGTTTATTTATGCTGCCAGAAGAACCCCCGAGAGCGGAGGTTCTTCTGGCTTTTTTGTTTGTTTCTTGATTCAATAATTGAGGCAGATAGGTACAAGGCTTCGAGAAAAAAATATCAGAAATTATAGGGTTCCAGGGTGGTGATGTATTTGAATGCGCCACTGAAAGGGGGATAGCCGACAAAACAGGCTGTTCACCCGGAAATAAAAGTGTGGTGATTTTGGGCGGAGGGCTTTCAGGGCTCGCATCTGGATATGTTCTCTCTCAAAATGGCTTGCCGGTAAGGGTTTTTGAAGGATCAAACACAGTCGGCGGCCTTTCAAAAACAATAGCCTATGCAGGTTTTCTTTTTGATTTAGGCGGTCACAGGTTTCTTACAAAGAATAAAAAGATAGAGGATTTTGTCTTAAACCTGATGAAGGACAACTATCTTACTGTTTCACGTACTAGTAAAATTTATATGATGAACAGGTATTTTGACTATCCTCTCAAACCGGCCAATGCGATTTTCGGTTTGGGATTAGGTACGACGTTTCATATTCTTTTTGATTACTGCAAGGTTAAAGTGAAAAATTTATTCAAGACCCCAGATATTGTGTCGCTGGAGGATTGGATTGTCAGTCAGTTCGGCCGCAAAATGTTTGACTTGTATTTTAAAGGATACAGTGAAAAAGTCTGGGGAATACAATGCAGAAAAATCAGCAAGGAATGGATTGACCAGCGAATCAATGGTCTCTCTTTATGGGAGGCAATTAAAAACGGCATTTTCAAAGTAAGCGGTAGAAAAATTCTTACCTTAACAGACGAGTTTTTTTATCCTCCCAAGGGAATCGGTCAGATATCCGACCGTCTTAAGGATGGAATTGAAGCCAATAATCATGTCAAGACCGGCTCCAGGGTTATGGAAGTAAACCATAAAGATAACAGGATCACAGATATTGTTATCAAAAACGGTGAAAATACTTATACAGCTGTGGGCTGCTCCTTTGTTTCCAGCATTCCACTAACCACCCTGGTAGAGATGATGCACCCCCTGGTTCCTGAGGATATTCTTGAGGCTTCTGCAAAATTAAAATATAGAGATTTAATAATTGTAACCGTAATGCTAAACAAAAATAGTGTTACCGATCTTACATGGCTATATCTGCCCGGTGATGATATTCCTTTTGGCAGGATTCATGAACCAAAAAACTGGAGTATGGAAATGGCACCGGAAGGCAAAACCCACCTGGTGATCGAGTACTTCTGTTTTAAGGGAGACAGGATTTGGAATTCAAGTGACAAAGAATTAACCGACTTAACAGTAAACCACTTAAAAGCACTTAATTTTATTGATAAAAACGATGTGCTTGACAGCTGTGTACTACGGCTGCAGAATGCCTATCCGCTATTTGAGGTTGGCTACATGGACCATTTTAATAAAATTGCTAAATATTTATCTAATTTCAAGAACTTACACATAATAGGTCGGAGTGGGAAGTTTAAATATTATAATATGGATCACGCCATCGAGTCAGGTATTGAAGTGGCGGAGGAAATATTGGACAAATCCTCGTTACTATGAAATGCGCTCTTATCATACCTTCCTGGATCCCTGGTGATATTTTTTCTCAGAAAACAGCAGGTTCTCAGATAAATTACTGGCAACCTTTGGGCACTCTCTATGTTGCTGCAGCTATGATGCAGGCTGGCCATGAGGTACGATTTTTCAATGGTGCCTTTTTAAGTCACAGTCAGATACTCGATGGTGTAAAATCGTTCCAACCTGATTTTATTGGACTTTATTCCACGACCTTTGGTTGGAATAAAGCAAAAATGACAGCTGGGGAGATTAGAGCAACCCTGGGCAAGAATATATTTATAACTGTGGGTGGCCCTTATGCTGTGGCTATTCAGGAGGGCTGCCTCGATGATTGTGTATGGCTTGATGCGGTAATTACCGGTGAGGGCGAGCTTACAGTAGTCGAGATACTTGAAAGACTCGCTTCTGGCAAAAGTCTTGACAGTGTGGAGGGAACTGTTTATCGGGAAGGAGGTAAAATTATTAAGAATCCTCCCAGACCCCTGATTACTGATCTTGACTCTTTACCATTTCCTGCCAGAGAACTTCTTGGTGATGCTGCCAAATATATTCCGCCACCGGCCACCTATAAAAGAAAACCAGTTGCGGTTATCATGACAGCAAGAGGCTGCAATCGCAAATGCCTTTATTGTTTTCAGATTGATAAGGAAAGGAAACTCGGGATCAGATACCGCAGTGTGGCAAATGTCATGGAGGAGATTGAATTGATTCTAAACCAGGGGTATCGGGAAATTAAATTCATCGATGACACGCTGGCGGCTGATTATAACAGAGCCATGGATATTACCAGAGAGATTAAGCGGCGCGGCCTTGATTTTACCTGGTTTGCTTCGGCCTGCGTCAACCAGGTGGACAAACCTCTGCTGCAGGCATTTAAAGATGCCGGCTGCTGGGCCATACTTTTCGGAGCTGAGAGTGGTAACCAGAAAAATCTGAATGCTATTAAAAAAGGAATTACACCAGCTCAGATAAAAAAGGCTGTTAAGGCAGCAAAAGAAGTGGGTATAAGAGTTTATACTCCTTTTCTTTTCGGTATCCCCGGTCAGACCTATGAAGAAGGGCTGCAAACTATTGACTTCGCATGCGAACTTGACCCTGATATTGCTAATTTTCATGCGATTACGCCGTTCCCGGGTACGGAGTTATACGACAATATAGAACAATACGGCACCATGTCAGATGATCTGTCGGATTTTACTTATCAGGGTGCGGCTTTTACTCCCTATACTATGACCAGGGAGGAGATAGCCGAGCTTCGTCAGCTTGCCTTTAAACGGTTTTATTCACGGCCGAAATTTCTTTTCAAAAGACTGCTTATGATGCGGAATATTAATGATATACGTGCTGCCTTCGGGGGAATACGGAGCCTGTTCTGGATCTGGTTAAAAGGTGGGCTTTTTCGGCGCGGATGACTTGCCTGAAAAATTCATGAGCGTTGCGTGAACTTTCCAGGCAAGGAGGTTTGGGCTAGAGTAGACGATAATTGGGACGTTTTGCAGGAGAAGTTGGTCTAAGAATATTGGGGTGACAATAGAAACAATCTCCTTTAAGAAAAAAAGATATACAGATACTGAATGGTTCAAAATCATCTTTCTGCAGTGAAACATGAAAAGAGTTATCCCATAATTTTCTGATACTTTCCAGTTCGGATCTTTGCCAGTCAATGTGACAGGCCAAAGAGCTTGGGTGGCATTCTATGCATCCCTGGATATTTATTTTAGGACACTCTTCAATATTACGCTGAATTTGGGCGGCGGCGAGAAAGTTGTTGGCAACAAAGATAAGTGATATCGCTACCGAGAAAAAACAGAACAGACTTTTATATCCTCTCATTTTCTGGAATTGTATCTAGTTCATTTTTTGGAATCGCATCTAGAAATGCTGTTATATAATATCCTGGAATTATAATAATTTCTTCTCCTCCTTTTCCACTGATAGTTATGTTCATGCCAGTTTCAGTATGCTCTTCTAAATATTCCTGGTTTGTGTTGATAATTATGTGCTCGTCATAGTGTGTAGTGCTGCCGCATCCTGTGCGGTTTCCCATTTCTCTGGAAAGGACCAGCACGTTGAGTTCTTTGCCGTTTGAATCAAAAGCGGTGTCATAGTTTCTCCAAGTATCACTCTTATAATAGGCTAATATGTAAATTTGATAGTGTGGTACCACAAGACGTGCCGGCTTGATTGATCGGAGAAAGACATTTGTTTCAAGAAGCTTATTCGGAATGGGAGGGCCAGTAACCTCTGTTTGGCTCGTGAGACCATCGGTGTTTTCTTCACACAATGCGGCAATATATTCGTATTGATTTGAAGTGGATGGGCTCACATCTTTCTGTGCAGCGCAACCAGCCATTACTAAAGGTACTATAAGTAAAAAAAAGATTTTATTTTTCATTGCTTTCATCCTTCTGAGTATAAATACAAATGTTTTTGTGTATAAATACAAATGTTTTTGCGGAGTTGGAGCTTGATCTCATCATTCGGAATTAATTGTTGATCAGCTATGGAGATTTCTTCTCCGGATCGACAAGCAACCTGGCGGAAACTACTGCCAAACTTGGCCCGTCGATAAGCTTGATGAATACCGCAGAAGGCGGAAACCCAGGCAGATCCCTGCTGATTAGCATGATCGGCAAGAATAGATAGCTCCTCTGGTAACTTGCGACAATTATTTGTATATAAAGCCAATGTTGAAGCAAACGGACAAATTTCCTGCACAAAAACACCGTTTCGCACCTCATTTACTGTTTTTTCCAAATCATTTGTGCAGCTGGGATCTTTAGCCATCTGTTCGCCAACAAGCCGTAAAAGGCCTATTGCTCCAACGTCGAACAGAAGATAGGATGCCTTGATTAACTCAACGAGACTTATCTGTCCAGGTGTGTCATTTCCCATAGAATCATCCTCCAAAAAAGCTGTAAGGTCATGCAGCTGAACTTCGCTGCATGGGATTGAATTTACTTGAAGACATTTACATCAAACACGGCGGCATCTTCCTTTCTATCCTTGTCGATTATAATGTATACTTCCCAGGCTCCTTCCCTGGAAAAATTAAGTTTTTCTATTATATACTGCCTGTTGCCCAACTCGGTTACAACAGGCAACTCTGTTGTGTCATGTTCAGAGGTTGGCATCCATGGGATCACTGCCATATCAAGTTTTTTTTGAACCGGCTTCCATCCCTCCATTTATCACCTCTCTGTTAGAACTAAATCTGTTCAGTTGGTGAGAGTCAGTTAATCAGCATAATTGGGTAGTTACTTATTGTGGGTAAAAATCTGGACTCAGTCAGTTGGGAAAATGTTGCAAGGATCTCCTCAACTATGCTTTTGTTTCTGTCTCTCCTTCGATAATTCTATTTCTCATGGTTTTATCAGTGTCATCAACTTCCCGCAGACCCTTTTTGAAGGAAGTTATGCCCTTACCGAGACCAGCGCCAATTTCAGGCAGTTTTTTGCCACCGAAAACCAGTACGGCTATGCCAAAAATTACCATTAGTTCTGTTGTTCCCAAGCCAAACATAGCAAACCTCCTTTTATGTAATTGCTAAGGAAAGACTACATGCCTTCCCGTAAAATCCATTAACGTAACCACCGGCCCGACTCGCGGCCGGGCCGGCAGCTATGCCTTACTACTACCAGCAGCAGGAGAAGAACATGTGATAGCCTGGGAGGGGGTCTATTAGGCACATTTGCCACTGCCAGAGTAGGAAGTGCTTTTATTTCAAATTGTTTAATTGAATTCATTCGCTTGTTAAATGTGTCTAGGGCTTGCGCAAAAATAATTTCACATTTTCGCATATCGTCTTTGGTCATTTTTGGCCGAGCGTCATTCGCAAAATCCTCGACGTAGCGCTGCTACGCCTGTGGTTTGGCTCAATCAGCCCAGCCAAATCTAATCCAAATCGAGACGCGAATTCTGCGAACATATTTTTGCACCAACCCTTAAATCACTGCATAGTATGACTTTTTGTTTTATTATGACCCATCATTTTTTTTTCCCCCGAGCCCGTTACTTTGACTTCATGTATCGCAGTATCCTCTATATTCTCTCTTGAGATCCTGATATGGATCTGCCATGGACCGGGCATGCTAAAAGTCACATTTTCAACTAGATATTTACCTTCCGATAATTGTTTCACCACAGATTCTACAAGGGTGCCATGTTCATGAATAGCCATCCAGGGCACAACCTCAATGGATAATTTGTCTTTTATGATTTTTTTCGTTTTACCGTCATAAACCACCATTTTAAATGTGTTACCTCCTACCACAGGCTTTTCTTTCATTTCTATATCAAGGAAGAACGCGCCATTGTCGGATGGAGTTTCATTTCCACTGAAGCCAAAGAGGAAAAACGTAAACACCAACAAAATGCAACACCCCAACAGTCTTTTTTCTACCAATATTTTCATCCTTTTTTCCTCCTGTTGATAATGGTTAGTGGGGTGGCAAATGCAGTTGCCTATCTTACTGATATTCCGGTGGTTTCTTCGTAATAGTCTAGCATGGTGTCGGTATGGAGCCAGTAGAGCGTGTAGCGGTTTGGAAAGTCATAGCCGGCCGGCCGGTCTCGGCCTGAAGACCATACCCATTTTTTGCCGTCGTCGAAAAAACGACCGCAGCCTTCACTCTGCCCACCGGGCGAATTCCAGCCAGCCATTATCCGCGGCCCAACCCACTCTTCTTTATTTTCATCCCACCGGACCAAAAATTCCTGGTGATGCTGGCTGTCATGGTCTGTGACAATGCCAATCTTGTTGCCGAGGCCCGGCACAAAACGGCACTGATTCTGGCCTGTGTTTATTGCCGTCCCGGGACTTACCGGTTCCGACCATTGGCCATTGGCCAGTTTCTTGAACATCACAATATTCATGCCTTTCATGCCCTTCATCGGTCTGGTCGTGGCCAAATAGGCAACTTCCTGGCCATTCGGATTAGTGGTGCTAACAAAACAGTGGTCCATTTGAGGGCTATTGATAGGGGCGCCCATGTTCTGCACTTCGCCCCATTCTTCGGAGCCTGGTTTCTTTTTGACTACCCAGATATCCCTGCTTCCCAGGCCTCCTGGCCGCATACTCATGAAATGCAGGGTTCTGCCGTCGGCTGAAATCATTGGCTCAGTGTCCATATATTTGGAGTTAATCGGCGCTGGAAGCAGGGAAGGCTCTGACCATTTTCCGTTTGACAGGTGAGAGACATAAATATCCCGATCACCAGGCCTGTTCGGATCAGGATCGCCAATTGGCGCAGCAAACTGGGCAAAATAAATAGTTTTCCCGTCGGCGGTAATTGAAGGTTCATAGGTGCCATGCGGTGTGTTCGGAGGGGAGGCAAAGGGAAAGGGTTTGGTTATGTCATACGCCACGGCCATCCCGCTATTGAACGCCCATAAGGTGGTGCAAAGAAATAATGCACATAAGCTTTTGAATAATTGGCTTTTCATTGTCATTCTCCTTTTTTTTCGTTTTTTTGGCCTGATTACACTCTAGCCCGCATTTCTCACAAGCGATCTGCTACGAAACAGAAAAGCACGGCGTCTACTGCGTTACGGTTGAAAAATATTCTCAACATACTGCTAGTATGCCTGCGAGTATTTTCCTTCGCGTGCCTTGTATCCACAGCACTTTCCGGTTTCTCGCGACGATCTTTGTGAGAAATGCGGGCTAGCGTAGTTATTCCATCATTCCTGTTTGCCTGTTCCATTTCCTCCATGCAGTTACTGGGATATATTCCGGAACTTGGGTCTTGCCCCATTCCATCGTCTCCCGTATTTTTTCCCTACTGATGTAATAGGGCTTGACAAAACAGAAGGTCGGAGCCTTCCGCTCCACAACTTCACCCTCCTTGAAGCCGCTTTCCGGCAATACGTTCAGCCTGATAACCACCTTCAGTTGCATGTAATACCCCATTTCATCATTCATGAGGTAAGGGATATCGCTATCAATGGTAAACAGCTTTTTTATGGGTATACTTAATTCTTCGACCTTGTACATCTGCTCAACTGGCTCGTCCGGCTTTTCTATCAACGGCAGTTCAATCCAGGACACTTTGCTGGTGGCCATGTAAACCTGTGCTTCGGGATGCGAAACATAAACAGGTTCATCGGCCACGTTGTCGATCCTCAGTATCATCTCATATTTCTCAGTATTTTCGATGTCCGGGGTGTAGACAATGTCGCGAATGTCAGCGGCAATGTAATAATTGGCCTGTTTCTGCAGCTTGAACATCCTTTCCGCTTTATCCTTGAGGATAGCCTCCTCTCTCATCGTCAACCCGTAGTCAATCACGAGTAAAATAACCAGCAGCCCTATGAGGCCCCCCAAGACGGCGAACACCTGTTTAATTCTTTTTTTTATGGTTGGTTTCATCTCGTCTCCTCTTTCAGGTGATTGCGCACCGTTTTAGTTATCGCGAAACCCACCACTTCTAGTGGTGGACCCGGATAGGTTCTACCGGTCCGGCGAATAGTTTTATGTTCATTTTCTTTGCTTGCCCAAAGAAAATGAACCAAAAGAAAGGGCACCCGTGTCACTTGGTCCTTCGGACTTCCCTGTGCTCCTCGAATCTGCTGGGAGTTTGAAAACTCGCTTCGCTCAGACAGTTCAAACTCTTTTTTCAGCAGCTTCTGTGGGGCTCGGCTGCGTGCCAATGGGAAAAACCGAAAAATTTAAATATTCTAACGCCCCCTTTTAAGGGGCTCGAAGTCTTCGCTTATCTCCTGAGGCCACCCGCACTGAGGGTGGAGACTCACTGAAGTATCAATAACAAATAGTCTGTTTTTTATAACTACCACCTTTTTGGCTTTTTCCACCCAGGTAGGAGTGCGGTTCTCTGCGATTAGGTTTTCTTATACCCCCCCTAAGATGTTCAAGAATTATGCCGAAGCTGATCAACTTGGCAACAAGCTGATTTTGCGAGAATAATGAAATATCTTTGCGTACTGCCAACCGGCAGAGTGTTTCAATTTGAAAAGTTGATGTTGCAGAATGAAAAATCTACAACACAAAATGCATATTTGGGATGATACGTTGGGCTGGAATTGAAAAGAAGGAAAGGTAGGGAAATTCTTTAATTAAAAAAACTGGTAACAAATTATTCATCCCCAGGTCTTCCAAACAGTTGTTCAGGTCCCGGGAAAATAATTCCACCGAAGAGAACAGATTTCTTTTCCAGCAGTGGGGTTAGACGATATCAAGGAGTTCCACTTCAAAAATAAGCATTGCACCCGGGGGAATAACCCCAACGCTGCGAGAACCATAGGCAAGATCCGAAGGAATAAAAAGTTTGTACTTACTGCCCACATTCATAAGTTGCAGAGCTTCAGTCCAGCCGGGAATAACCTGCTCTACAGTGAACGTAGCCGGTTCGTCACGTTCAACAGAGCTGTCAAAAACAGTTCCATCAAGAAGGGTTCCGGTGTAGTGCACCTTAACAGTATCCTTGGCAGTAGGTTTTGTTCCATTACTCTCCTCAATAACCAGATACTGAAGGCCGGAGTCGGTGACTTTTACTCCATTTACATCTTTATTCTTTTCTAGAAAAGCCTTCTGTTCCTCAGCATTTTTTCCTACCGATTCTTCCACGGCTTTTTTTTCAAGATTCTGCATCTCTTCCTGGAGAGAACGCAGGCATTCAGCAAACTCTTCCGGTGAAATGATAGGGGCATTCCCTTCAAAAACATCTTTGACGCCCTGTATTACAAGCTGTTTGTCCAGTTTTTTAGGTATTGGCAGAATTGACTGAGCAAAATTTAAACCCAGTGAATAGCTGATATTTAAACCCAGTGAATAGCTGATTTTTTCAATGTCTGTTGTTAACTTGATTTTCATGATTCTCCTTTGGATTGAATGACTAATCCGGGAAACCTGGAAATAAGTGCCTTAACAGCGGTCTGCAACGTATCAAGAATATAGACTTTTTTGAGTTTTCTCGGAGTCTTTGCTTACCTGTTTTTTGTTGCAGAATTCCAGGGGTAAGGCACTAAGAGTGGGGAGGTCATGGGTGCTAAGGTTTTCAGAACACCCCAGGCATAGTTTGATTCTCAGAGGGAACTTCTTTTTCCAAATGTAAGGCAATAAGCCGCTCATGTGCGGGAGAAATCTTTTTATAGGTTTTCACTGAGGCATACGGCAGATATTTTTTCCCGAGAACATCTTTCAGGTTGAAAGGTACAATTAATTTCGCGTCATCACATATATATAAATATCGCAGTTTGCCATTATTGGCCGGCCAGTCAGTTAACCGCATCGTATAGTGAATCTGTTTTTCGCTAGATTTGCAGTCCTGTTTATTTTTACATATCAAAACAAGTTCTCCTGGCTTCCAGTCACTGGGAATACTGGGGAAAGCATGCAGTTGGTGCTGAATTACAGTGTCTATTTCGATGTCAGATGTTTTCAAAAGATACATTTTCTTTCTCCCGTTAATTTGCCTTACGTGAAGTCGAATTATTCAAACACCTCCACATCAAAAACTGCGGCATCTTCTTTTTTGTCTTTATCTATCCTGATATAAATCTCCCAGGCGCCTTTCTGTGGAAAATTAAGTCGTTCAACAAGATATTGTCCGTTGTTCAAATACTTCACATTCGGCAGTTCAGAGGCATCATGTTGACCTGAACGCATCCAGGGGATAATTTCCAGATCGAGCTTTTTATTGACCGGCTTTTTGGATTTTTTATGCAGAAATGTGAACTTGAGATTGTGATATCCAACCTTAAAAACTTTCTCTTCAGATTCCACGTTGAATAAATAGTGTCCCTGCTCGGTTCCAATGCCTTTCTTTGTGAAACCAAATAGAAAAAACACCAAAAATAGCACTGTTATCACTTTGATATATTTCACCAGGTTCATAGAGCCTCCTCTCTAGTTGACTAGCTAGTTTCCATCCGGAAACGGTCCTTTTGAAAAATCTCTGCGTCGATCTTCAGAATTGCTTGTGCGACGTATTCATATACGACTCCGTGCAATTCGTTGATATCCTTGATCTTTTTCAAAATTGGCTGTTTCCGAACTGGAAACAACTTTGTGTAGCCATCCGTAAAAAACTGCGTTTCCGGATGGACACTAGCTACAATAATATAATTTCTAATTCGGCTAATTAATAATCACAAAATCATCCCGTCTATTCTTGGCCCTGGACGCTTCATCCTATCCACGCAGGAGAGGCTTTTCCTCCTCTGTGACTACATCCTTGGTGATAGATGTGGAGGTATCTTCAACCTCTTTCAACCCTTTCTTAAAAGATGTAATCCCCTTCCCCAGACCGGCACCTATCTCCGGCAGTTTCTTGCCACCAAAGATGAGAAAGGCTATCCCCAAAATTACCATTAATTCAGTGGTTCCTAAACCAAACATAATTTCCTCCTTTATCAGTTTATTTTCTCAAAGTGGCCGGCAGTCAGTGCGGATTTTCGAGACTGACCGCTGCAGGTGTTTTCATCTAACCTTGTGCCTACATGCCCTCCCTCAGAATCCACTGGCTAGTGCCTAGTTTAAGCCAGTATGCGGTTTCATCAGAGATGCTTGCCTGTTTTTTATCCGATCCCATCACCAAGACCAGCTGGTGTCTGAGTTGGAGATTGACCTCATTATCAGAGTTGACATACAGGTTTGGGATAGAAAGTGGAATTTTTATCAGTACGATTTGGGAATAACTCTCATGAGGCTCCAGCGAAATCGCTTTTTTGAGAGGAACCCCATCGTCCTCTAACTCGGTCCAGCGCCCGATAACGTCATTCTGGATATGAAAATTCTTTTCATAGACTAACAGGGAAATTTCCCTGTCCGACATGTTATTTAAAACGGTGGTTATTTTATATTTATCATCGCCGAGATAAGATATATCATCAATGATAAGCCTCATTGATCCGCCATTTCCTGATGCGGCCTGGACTGTTGCGACACGCAATGCCAGCAGAATACAGAGGGCGATCAAACGGATGGTCGTCCAGGTCCGGTAACGGTTTGAGGCAATTGTCATTATTTTGATCTCCTGTTAAATATGTTCAATGCGGGGGCATAGGTATCACGATCGGTACCTTGTTCTCTTCCCATGTCATTTCTTTTAAGATCGCCTGGTCGCTAATGAAGAACGGTTTAAGATAGACATAGACATCGGTGTAGCGCTCCATCACCTCCTCTTCGTCAAAAACGCTCTCCGGCAGTACGTACACGGAGATGCGGAACCTGACGTGCATGTAATAGGGAACCTGGTAGGGCGTATATTCAATATTTTTATCGATGCTGATAATCTTGCTGTAAAGGTATTGACCGGGATCAAGAACATAAAGCTGCGTCTTGGTAGCTCCTTGCGGATCGTGGACCGGCACTTCCTGCCAATAGAATTTTGTCTGCACATAGGCCTTTACTTCAGGGTAGGTGACATAGATAACCTCGTCCGCGACATTATCGATCTTGATCACTGCTTCGTATTTTTCCGGCTCCCCTTTTATGTCCCAGGCATCATGAATGTCCGGCAAAATCATGTAATTGGCCATTTTTGACAGCCGTTCTTTTTTTGCAACAATTGCTTTTAAAACAGCCTCTTGTCTTTTTCCAACACCATAGTCAATCAGTATCAGCAGGGCGATAACTATAAGTGCTGCCGACACAATTTTTCTCTTCCGGAAGAAGGCAAACAGACTTCGGCAGAACCCCGGTAAAGATCGTAGCAGTACTAAAATGTAGAGTGGAAAAGTCAGAATTTTTTTTAGCAATTGTATCATTTGGATACACCCTGGATACATCGAGTACTGTCAGTGTTTTTCCATAAATAGTCTTTTCGGAGTCTCCCAGGTTCGCTTATCCGCCCGCCCTCTGCGTTATGTAAAAAAAAACACCTCAGTGGTAGGTGAAGGAATGAGACTCCGATATCGCAAATGTACACCTCAAGGGCACTTCCTATGGGGCGCCTGTGGATATTTTTTTTCGCATGCCTTAAACTCGATAAAAAATCCTCATTTATGGACGGGCACTAATTATTCAGGCCTATTCTTTTCCCTGTTCCATTTTCTAAATGCAGTTATAGGCATATAGATGGGAACTTTGGTCTCACCCCATTCCATCACCTCCCGCATTTTTTGTCTGCTGATATAATAGGGCTTGACAAAAATGACTGCCGGACCCTTGCGCTCAACAATTTCACCTTCCTTAAAGCCGCTCTCCGGCATAATATTCATCCTGATCACCGTTTTAAGACGCATGTAATACCCCATCTTATTGATGGTGTAAGGGATATCTCTATCAATGGTTAACAGCTTTTTAATTATCAAACTTTTTTCTTCGACCTTGTACATCTGCTCAACTGGTTCGCCCGGCTTTTCTTTAAACGGTACTTCGATCCAGGACGCTTTACCTGTGGCCATGTAGGCCTGTAACTCCGGATGGGAAACATAAACAGGTTCATCGGCGATGTTGTCGATTCTGACCTTCACTTCATATTCATCGGTGTTTTCGATGTTCGGGGTGTAGACCACATCGCGAATGTCGGCGCTAATGTAATAGAAGGCCTGTTTCTGCAACTGCAACATCCTGTCCGCTTTTTCCTTGA
>CAMYJP010000075.1 GCA_947258675.1 uncultured Desulfobulbaceae bacterium
ACATTTGCAGAAAACCTGCTCAAAAAAATCGAACTCGATCGGCTGGCCGCAAGGGTTGCTGCATCCTGCGGGTCGGCCGGCGTCCGTCACTTGGTAAACAAAAAGGCCATGCGCCGCCTCCTGGAAATGAGCCCCTACACCCACCAGCATGAACGCGACCTGGATCTCTATGTCAAAGAGATGGCGGGTGAGCAGCCAAAAATCCTGGTGTTGGACAACGAACTGCCGATCTTCCGGTCCACCGTAAAAGATGTGGTCACCCGGCGAAGCCCGCTGACCCTGGAACTGTGGAGTATCCGCACCATCCGGAGAATCTTGGTTGATTCCGATATCAAAGAGAGCGTCGGAAGTGAATCGGTTGCAACTGTTGCAAAAGATACAATCGAACTGCTTGATCTGACTTACACGGATAGGGATATTGAGCGGCTGGCCATCGAGGGCATGGCCTGGCTGGAAGGCCGGAAGGCCGACGGCGTCGAAACAACGCTGGCCATGTTTGCCGAACTGTTAGGGTATAAGAAACCGCCACGATATCTCGGACTGGAACAGACAATATGTTATGGAGCGCCAGCCGCCGGGCCGGACAAAGACGAGACCTTCGGCCCCCTGGTCCTGTACCGGCCGGCAACCAACATTCTGGTCTGGGTTGATAAAAAAATATCCCGCTTTGACCTGGAGCATCTGGATTTCCTTCGCGCTATAGCCGCCGGCCAATCAACCGTACCAGTATTCGGCGATGCAGTTTTTCGAAAGCTGAAAACCAAGGTGCTGGAGCGTCCCGAACGGGTTCTGGCAGTTTGAATACATTGTCATGCTTCTCAACATACCAGAAATCCTGTCGTGTCCTGTTGACGATTAAAATGGTGCACTTTGAAGTTGAATCTACCTGTATAACAAGTGATTCTACAGTTCTGTATATCTCTATGATCGTGTAAATATACAGAATTATTTGAACCTGGCACAGAACGCTAAATTGAGAGGTCAACAGCAAGGTCTCTTTTCTCTATTTTTCGAATTTCTAGAGGCAAGGCATCACTTCCTTGCCACACATCTGGATTTTTTAATTTTCGGGCTTCTTTCAATGTGTATGATGGTTAGTTGCGATCCAATATAGGACATACCTCCTCTGGGTATTATGTACAGGGCAGAATTACGTTAATAAATCAGCACTGCCCTATGGTCCTATAATATGGTCTACCCTGTTTGGGGCAGTGGTTGGTTGTGATGCACAAAGAGTTGCAAAGGATCGGTGCCAGTGTTGCGGGTACCATGTTCACCTTTTGCCGGAATATAGAGATAATCGCCGGGCTCTATAGGTCGCCAGCTGCCATTGACATAGGTCTCTCCATGGCCGCGAACTACAAATATGGAATCTGCCTGCTCTTCGTGCTCATGGATGGGGGTTTCGGAACCGGGCGCGATCTCGACTAGACAAACACAGGCCGTATTGTCCTCCTTACTGGTGATAAATATTGCGACTTTGATATTGTCGAATGTGGGATGCTTGGTGAAAATCATTTCCTGCTGGGGGAAAAATTTTGTCTCCATGGCGCACTCCTTATATTCCTGGATTATATCGTGAGGTGACTTAGAAGGTCACATAAAATAGGCTATATGTCATCTCTAATTCATGGCTATGTTAAAATAAAATGCTATGCCATAGTGGAGAATTTCATTGCTATTGTTACCTAAATGAGGTTTCCAATGGCAATAACAACCCCACTACCACTTCAGAGCCTCATTAACAAGTATAGGCCTCCCCTCTAATCCTCTGAGATTTAGGCTATTAATCGCGGAGCGTGCTTCCGTCAAAGATGGCATTTCTACGAATCCAAACCCCTTTGATATGCCAATAGTTTCGTCTTTTATTATCGTGGCTGATTCAACCTGTCCGAAGGATTCAAAAACCTGGCGTAACTGTTCTTCAATAAGAGTGTGGGACAAATTGCCTACATAGATTTTCATTTTGACCTCCTTTGAAGGGTAGACAACTCAAAATGACTGACAAGGTTAAAGTTTGTCTAAATAATAATTGGAACCTCCAATTCGTATGGTAAAAAGATACTTCTTCATTTGCCTATAATCTTAAACCCACCCATCCCCATTTTTCCTTTTAAATTATTCGGCCAATAGAGACTAATGTCCCTTTAGTAGGAGCAAAACTTAGGCCAAAATAATATTCAATGACGAAGATCAATTAAATTCAATACGTTATTAATTGATCTTCTGATCATGACAAATCTAAGGGTGATCCCAATTAGAAGATTTGTTGTGAATGAATAGAAAAATTGCAAATTACGAAGAATGAAAATCAATTAGATATGCTTTTGTAGATAAAGAATAGGGTAGTTAAGATATTCTTAAATTACCAAGAACTTGCCAGCATAGCAAATTTTCGCGTTTCAAGAATTTTTTTCAGGTGTGGAATGGTTATGTCAACCTGACAGTGCCAGGAAGATTGAATATATTTTTGGCTCTGGCCTGGCTTTGGTTTTTCTGGTTTATGGGGGCTATCAGATAAAGTAAGGTTATGTCAACCTGACTATACTGGTGAGTTACAAAGGGCTTTTTGTAACAGGATTAAAAAAGCCGGATCGAGATAATTTCCTCTCAAATCCGGCTTGTGTTTTATCTGGTTTATTGTGGCTATAAATCATAGGCAAAAAATCAATATTTTCAATCTTTATAGCAGGAACTGCAGTGATGATAGCTGGTTGGGCTAGCCGATACTTAATGGATAGCAGACAGTGATGGTTTATTGAACTCTAAGAAACACTAAATTAATAACAGTAGTTAGAAATGAAACAAATAATATGGGCTAATTATCACATACAGCCACTTAATAATAGGGATTGTTGCGGTTCAACTTTTCGATTTTCTCCTTGGCTATTGAACGCTGTTTTTCCTTGTTGTCTATCTCTGATTCAAGCTTGCCGACGTTCTCGTACATTTCCTTAATCTCTGCGAGCAGGATAATGCGCTCGGTAGCGGTAGGTTTTTCACTTATCAGCAGTTTTTCTTTTTCAAGAAGATCCTTTTTGATATTTTCAACTTTCTTTTTTTGGGATTGAATTGAGGATGAAAGATTTTTAATCTTCTTCTGTTTGGTGTGGAATTTGCGGCCGTAATGATATCCATCAAGAAACAAGAGCTCCATTTCCGGAGGACATACTCCGTTATAGATTGCTCCTCTCTTACCTGCTTCAAATCCGTTCAATTCGGTGCAGTACTGGGCAATACCTTCTGAGTAGCCTTGCTGATAGGCATCAAGATCTGGAACAACATTAAACTTGGCACAGGCTGAACGGTGTTTGCCGATGTAGGACTGAAGTCTGCCGTTTATGCTGTCTTCCATACCGATCATTCTCCAATCGGCATTGACGCACTCGGATTTATTCAATGTAGCGCATCCGCTGATTGCAAAAAGTATTAGAATCAATATTGTTGTTAGGTAATTCCTCATGCTATATCCTTTTTTGGGGTTGCATCAAAAGAAACAACTTTCATTCATGGCCATCTCTAATCAAAGTCTCACGGCCTTTATCTTTATCGGACACCAGTAGGAAGTTTTAAGAATTTTTCCATTTTAGTAATAAAAGTCAGACTTGAGATTTGTAGAGTCTCAGTTCTGGCCTTCCAAAAATATATATAAGAGAGAGCAGAGCAACAAAGTCTAAGGATCACAAAGGCTAGAGGGTCTAATCTTGAAATATCAAAGTCAATATATTTTCTCAAAAAAGCCCTGGCCAAGCTGAATATAAATCTATGAACTTTTTCCTAATCAAAATAATTAGGAAGCGGTAGATTTTCTTCCTTATCAACGATTAGTGAGGTATATTAACTGTTAATGTTGATAATCGTGACAGATTTAGCAGCCTGTCACGATTTCAATTGATAGTAGTAGTTTGGACTTGAAAAAATAAAAAGGCAGGGCTTGAACCCTGCCTTAATTAATCCGATTAAGTTTTACTAGGAATACTCATCTATTGGTTCGCCCGCTAGTGTGAGCGAAATAGCGAATATTTCTTGCCTCACCTAGTCTCATGTGGCAAGCCTTTTGAGCCTCAGTTCTCCAAATTTGCCTTGATATTTTCCATAGCCAGATCGGCCTCTCTCTCATTTTGTTTCAGCACCACTCCCTCAACTAACTTGCCAAGTACAGGTACAGGGATAGTGTATTGCAAATCAAGATTTAATTTTGTGCCACCGTCATAAGTCTTAAACGTCCAAGTCCATATACTGACAATACCTAATTTGCTCCGGGTCGCAGATTTTTCATTGGGAATGTATTCAGTAACCTTGCTCTCACCATCAAACCGAATCCCGGCCATTTTATAGGTCCACCGAAAATGGGTTTCTACTCCTTGGCCAGTAATATCCTTAACTTCTATCATACCAGGCAGCCATTCCGGCATTTTTATCCAGTCAGTTAAATAATTGAAAACTTTTTCTACTGGAGCGCTAATGCTGATGTTTCTTTCCAAATTGGTCATAACAATTCCCTCCTATCGATTTTGGAAGGTGATATTATTCAAAGATTAAAAGACAAAAGCCCTAAGAGAGGTGGTTACCCCTATGAAGGCTGATTATGGCATTTTACGGATCTCTTTCATGTGCTTCCCCCAGGGAAAGAGATAATCTTTAAAGAGAAAACTAAGTATGGCTTAACAAAGGATCAAGTGCCACGATGTGAGAATGGGGATATTTTGTTAGGATGTCGGCAGAAGATTGCTTGCCATCACCTTGACTCCTCAGATTGCCGATTCCCTTCCAATGTTTGTAATGGTAATTAATCTGATCTTATTCCATTACCCAAACTTTTCCGAAAAACACCCGTCTCGATTTTTGCGTCGTGAAAGTTACAGTATTTACCTGTCGCTCCTCAGGATTTCCAAGAAACTTTTCCATATCATTAACTTTTTTCGTCTAGTGCAGCAGGCGATTAGTAGTGATCACGCAGTTGAGCAATTAACACCGCGTCATCTTCAGCTTTATAAACAATTCGATGTTCATCTGTAATGCGGCGAGACCAATAGTCAGAAAGGCCATGTTTTAAGAGCTCTGGTTTACCGATTTCTTCTGAGGGTGTACGTTGAATGTCAAGAATTAGAAGGTTGATACGTTTTAATATTTTTTATCGGTGCGTTGCCAGTATAGATAGTCTTTCAAAGCATGTTCCGAAAATATGAGCTTCAATCCTTAAGCTCCTTTTCTGATCCTTTGCCAGCCTCAAGTTCAGCGATTGACTCAAGGAGTCGCCGAGCATTTTTGGGACTTCTTAAGAGGTAAGTAGTCTCTTCAGGGGATTCAAAATCTTCAAGAGACATCATGACAACAGGTTGGGCTGCTTTCCGAGTTATGATCACAGGAGAATGATCGTCACATACTTTTTTCATCGTTTTAGCAAGATTACCCCTTGCAGCTGTATAAGTGATAGTATTCAGAATATTCCCCCATTCGAACATGCACAATTTGTTGTATGGCAAGGCAAATATGGTTAAAGTCAATTTGCAATTCAGTTAGGGGAGACGGTGTCATTACTTTTTCGATTTCCATTCATTAGCTTTTAGCTTTTCCCATTGCAGAACTGATGCAGTCCCTGGAAAACCAGCTTCGCCAAGGGTCATGAGCAGGTCTAGCTGCGCGGGCCTGATATCTCCCATTACGCCATTTGATGAAAAGGCAGCATTGATTTTAAATTTTCCTGTTGCTTGTGTATAGTAGTCAGCAACCGTAATCTGAGTTTCTGGTGTGTCCGGTGTGCTTATGGAAATTATCATATCAGGAGTTATAGCAAAATTAAGTTCAACCTCCACTTCGTCATCTCCTTCATCTTCATCTACATCAATTTCAAGGTGCGGAGGATCTGTAACAACAGAATTATCCGCACCTACTGAGATTGTTGTATTGCCAATCTGGATGCTGTATGGACCAATCAGGCCTTCTCTCTCAATTTCCAGGGTCGAGCTGTCCAGACCTATGTGGTTGGCTTTAAGGTGCACTATACCTCTGTAATCAAACTTTGCGCCTTTCCAATCTATCTTGAATTTTTCTATTTGTTCTGTTTCCGGCTTATATTCCCATTTCTTGCCCGATTCTCCTTTCACAGCAAACGCAACCGAATTGTTTAATACTTCTCCGATACTGGAAAGTGATATTGTTGCGGAACCATATGGACTGATATTGTTATAAGAGATAGACGCCGGCAGGGCTATCTTGCCATGGAGTTTCAGTTCCTGGTCATCCCATTCAATCTCAGCTTTTGTTATTTCGAGTAATGAAAGGGGAAGGGGAGTAATGTTTAACATCACAGTATCGGTGCTTGTGGCGCCTGCAGTGTCGGTTACTTTAAGGGTAATAAGATGTTCGCCAAAGTTTATAGGGGGTGCAGCTAACATGCCAGTTGCCAGTAATGTCTCTTGTTCTGTAGTATAAAATTTGAACCATTCATAGGCTGCTATATCATTAACATCTGACGTGGAGTCAGGGTCAGTGGAACCGGAGCCATCCAGTTCGGCAACGCAATTACTGCCATCGCATTCAATCAGTATGTCAGGACCTGCATCTGCGGTTGGAGGTTTGTTGTCACAAAGATCGCCGATACCATCACCATCAGTATCGGCTTGATCAGGATTAACTGTTGCCAAGCAATTATCTGAATTATCACCAACCCCATCTCCATCTGAATCTGATTCAGGAGCTGCATAGATAATTTCTGAGTTGTTGCCGGCTAATGCCATCCAGACCAGATGACCCTTGTTATTCATATCAAAATATAAATCATCTGTATCGTTATCAGTCAGCTGTGTGATTGTGTCGGAGTCAAACAGGAAAAGTTCGTAATCACTTCTGTCAAAGCCTTCCCAAACCACCAGCCCATTGTTATTGATCTGTGGATTATGATCTTCAGTATTGTTGTCAGTAATTTGGGTAATTTTAAAAGTAAGGGCATGTGCCACTGATACTAACCCAAAAAAAAGAATGAAGGAGTAGAAAAGGGATGGAAGCAATTTTTTCATTTGTTCACCATTTGAGCGCTATCAATTTATGAAGAAGGAACTGTTGGTCTCAAAAAAATTCTTTAATACCAATAAGTGCAATCACCAATTCCATATTGGTTAACGTTAAAATACCCATTATAGAAAGTTATATTATTATAAGAGGAAAAGAAGTTTTCCGTTGGTAACCAGCGAACCGGGCCTTCCATCTGATTTTTGATTGCATTGAATTCAACGAAATCGATGTCATGCTCTGGGTGAGTAAAATTGTCGTCAGGATCAATGCTGCCATTCCATCCAAGTGTTCTACTCATATTGATTGTATAATCGCTTAGAATATACTTTCTGTCGTAATCGCCTGGAGTAATTGTATCAACATGATATGAAAAGAAGTTTTGAGAAATAGGCCTTTGCAATACAAGCGGCATATCTTTAGGACTGAAAAGGACATATGCATCTCGAATATCATGAGGGAAGCCATCCCATTCAGGATCATCTGCAACAGATATTGCTGTGTAGGCAGGGTATTTCACTCCATTAACACAGGGCATGTCAGTTGCGTTAAATATATCAACCGGGGTAGGTTCGCTTATGTCTTTAAAGCCAACGGCAACAGCATCATTTTCCTGACCAAGCCTGCCTTTATAGATTACATATAGATATAAGTCAGTCGCCCAAAGGGGGATCGGCGAGTCAGACAAGTCGATAGTATATTCATCCGGAACATCTCGTGGGACTGTAGTATTTGCGAATTCTTTAACGGTATAGCGAAATTCAGGTTCAGGGTCGGGAGGGTTGTTTACGAGTTGGTCTTCAAGGGTTACACGATATTTGAGCACTAGCGTCAGGGTGCCGTCGTTCATTTCCTCCCCCGGAGGGCTGGTATTGATTATACGAAATTTTATCTGGTCAAAACCTTCTGTTGTTGGATCAACAATCGCATCGGGATCAGAGATTATGGAATACACATCAGCCTCCGGCATGCTGATTTCAATTGTGCCACGAAAGAAGTAATCAAGAAGAGCGGCGGAATAGCCGACTGCACGTGGGATCAGTTCGTTTGCATAGTCTTGAAATACATTTTCGTCCAAAGTCTTTTTGTATCCGGATAATACAGAACCACCAATATCCATTGAGAAATAGTCCAAAGCAGCCAATCGGTATCTTTTGTTGCTATTTACCCTTCGATAGATATAAACAGGTGTATCTGTTTTGTTGTCTTCTGCAGTGACAGGATCTGGATTTTTAGGGTCATACTCTATATAAGCACTAAGATTATCAGGATGATTATAATCAATTGAAGCAGTTGTATCCTGACTATAGAAATTTGCATTTGTGAACTCTGCTAGACCGACGTTTGAAATCCAGGTTATTTCGGGATCTGGATTTTGACCTTCATATACATTTTGATCCCAGAGAGCTGATATTGGAATTGGGGCTAAATTGTGATCGGATCCGTCTGAAACATAATTATTCAGCGAAGATAATTCGACCGAATACCCTGAATAAGTGATTTTTTCTGGGTTATCATAATTGTTAGCTGCCCATTTTTCATAAGGATCTGATTTCCATGAGTCAGGTACAGGATAATTTTGCGGAAAAGGATGTGAGTCATCTCTTACATGGGCGGGTACAGCCATGTCAGAGATCAGGTGCATCAGATGTCCCAGAGTGTAAAACGTTTCAGCAAATTCCGCCTCTGAGCCTGTCATTAAAGCAGTTTTATAAGCGTGCCTGGCATTCTGCCAGGAATAATTTTGGATAAGATTTTGCGCCCAGATAATTGATGATTGGGAATCAGGCAGAGTTAGTGTAAGGCCTGCCTCATCCCAAGGTTTTAAAGGATCATGGAAATGTCTGACGTAGCGGGGATTATTATCTTCATCAGTACCACCTTGGCGAAACCATTCCTTAACTGAAAATCTTCCACCTAAACCAGAATAGTTTTTATCAAGCCCTTCAGGAATACCTAATAGATCAAGAACTGTCTCTAATTTTGATTGTAAAGTAGCATTTTCATTAATTGTTGGATGAACATATTTATCATCATAGGAGAATACTAAACTTGGTCTAAAAAGAGCTAAAACTAAGAGTAACCAATTTAAATATTTCATCATTTTCCCCAATATCATTACGTCAGTTAAGGAGTTAAGCCTATTTCAGATCGTTCAATTGTTTTGTAATTATTAAAAATTTGAAGTTTTTCTATAGGAA
>CAMYJP010000076.1 GCA_947258675.1 uncultured Desulfobulbaceae bacterium
CCGAGGTTGATCCAGAGCCGCCAGGCAGTTGTACGCTGTGGGTGGCATCATATATCACCGGGCAGCCAAATGACCTCATAATTGGAAAAGATCGCATATCTACTACCAGGTTGTTATACCCTAAACAGGCCCCTCTTTCAGTAAGCAACAGTTTTCTATTACCAGTTGCCAATACCTTGGCGACTGCGTTCTTCATGTCCCAAGGGGCCAGAAATTGTCCTTTCTTTAAATTAATAGGTTTATTTGTTTCTGCTGCAGCAACTAAAAGATCAGTCTGACGACAAAGAAAGGCTGGAATCTGGATGATATCAAGCACATCAACTACCTGCGCTAACTGGGCGACTTCGTGAACATCAGAGATTACCGGGACATCAAATTCACGTCTGATGTGAGACAATATATCCAAACCCCTTTCAATTCCCGGACCTCGATAGGAATTCAAAGCCGTCCTGTTAGCTTTGTCAAATGAAGACTTGAAAACAAAAGGGATACCAAGGCGGGAGGTAACAGACAAGACGGTTTCAGCAACCTTTCTGGCAATTTCAAGTGATTCCAGCACACATGGGCCGGCAATTAAAATTAACGAATGGCCGGAACCGACTTTGAAGGGTACATCGCCTGAAGGTTTACAGATGTCAACGGTTCCCATTTTTCTATAATTCAGGGAGGTTAGAGCTTTTCGGAGTATTTTAGAGCAGCCTTAATAAAATCTCTAAACAATGGATGAGGTTTCATGGGTTTTGATTTAAATTCTGGATGGAATTGACAGCCCAGAAACCAGGGATGTTTTTTTAATTCAATTATCTCGACTAGATTATTGTCCGGAGATGTTCCGCTTATAACCAGACCTTTTTCAACCAGTTGCTCTCGAAAATCAGGATTAAACTCATAGCGGTGACGATGCCGCTCAAATATTTCATCTTCACCATATGCAGCATAAGCAAAAGTCGATGGCAGTAATTGACAGGGATAGCTTCCCAACCGCAAAGTACCCCCCATATCAACATTTTCGTCTCTGGTTTGAGTTTCTTTAGTCCGATAGTCAAACCATTCTTTCATAAGATATATAACCGGATAGGCGGTCTTACGATTAAATTCGGTGCTATGGGCATCTTTCATTCCAGCTAAATTTCTGGAAAATTCCGCCACAGCCAGTTGCATGCCAAGGCATATACCAAAAAACGGAATTTTCTCCTGACGTGCATACGTTATAGCCAGCATTTTACCCTTGACACCGCGTTCCCCAAAACCACCCGGCACCAAAATTCCATGGCAGCCTTCTAACAGGTCTCTCACCTTATTTTTTTGCTCTTCCAGCTCTTCAGCGCCGACATACTTCAACTCCACCTTGGTATCATTTGCTACACCGCCATGAACCAAAGCTTCATGCAGGCTTTTATAAGATTCGGTCAGATCTACATATTTGCCAATAATCCCGATAGTTACACGTTTAGCGGGCGCCTTTATTTTTTTGACCAGCTCTTTCCAAGGATCAAGTTTCGGGGCTCTGGCCCAAATGTTCAGCAGGTTAAGAACCTTCTCATCAAGTCCCTCATTATGGAAATGGAGAGGCACTTCATATATACTTTTGACATCACGGGCTGTAATAACCGAATCGGTGGGGACATTACAGAAAAGAGCAATTTTTTCTTTTAATGCTTTGTTCAACTTTTTGGCTGTTCGGCATAAAAGAATGTCAGGTTGAATCCCAATAGCTCTTAACTCTTTGACACTGTGCTGCGTTGGCTTTGTTTTTACCTCCCCTGCCGTGGCTATATAGGGAACCAGGGTAACATGGATAAACAGCGTATTTTCTCTACCCATGTCAAAACGCAATTGCCTGATTGCTTCAAGGAAAGGAAGACTTTCAATGTCGCCGATAGTGCCGCCAATCTCAATGATGGCTATATCGACACTGTCAGACAGTTGCAGAACGGCATTTTTTATCTCATCGGTTATGTGGGGGATGACCTGCACAGTTCCTCCCAAATAATCACCGCGCCTTTCTTTTGTAATAACTGAATAGTAAATACGTCCGGAAGTGTAGTTGTTAATCTGCGCCATAACCGCATTGGTATAGCGCTCATAATGCCCCATATCGAGATCGGCTTCTGCACCGTCATCGGTAACATAAACCTCACCATGCTGAAACGGATTCATAGTACCTGGATCAACATTAATGTAGGGATCAAGTTTCTGGAATGTAACGGTGAGGCCACGGCTTTCAAGAAGGGCCCCAATGGAAGCAGCGGCCAAACCTTTACCTAAAGAGGAAAGAACACCGCCAGTGATAAAAATAAACTTCGTTCGCGTGGTTTTAGTCGCTTGCATAGCGACAACTATAGCAGTATGCTCGGGAATTGGCCAAGAATTTTTTCACTTTAATTTCCTTCAATTATATTCATATCATTCGTTACTTTACCAAAAAAACTTTGACATCCAATCGCAGCGAACGTAAAGTGCCTCTGTTCAATAAAATACAACACAAATCATCGGGTTTTCCATAATGAGTTTTTTGGGGGTTGCCAACAAATTGTTTGTTCTCTTCGGACTTGCCAACAGAAAGTCAGTAGCCTGTGCTGTCGGTAAAAGGCTTGTCTCCGAAGGAGCTGAAGTAGTGCACGTCGTAAGATCTGAACAACGAAGGGAAACCGCGAAAAAACTTTTCCCAGATTCGAAGATCTTTGTGTGTGACGTGGAAAACGAAGAAAATATTATTAAAGTAAAGGATGAGATAAAAGCTGCAATACCTGGGCAAATAGAAGGTATTGTCCACTCCATAGCCTATGCTAATTATTCAGAAGGGTTGAAACCGTTTCATGGGACAAGCAAAAAAGATTTTCTACAAAGTGTCGACATCTCCTGCTTTTCATTAATATCCATTTGTAATCATTTTAAAGACCTGCTGGCTGATAACTGTTCTGTTGTTACTATATCCATATCGACAACGAAAATGGCCGCAGAAAATTACGGGTATATGGCACCTGTCAAAGCTGCACTGGAATCATCTCTGTGTTTTCTTGCCAAAAGCTTTTCCCGTTTTTCACATATACGATTTAATGCAGTTTGCGCCGGGCTTTTAAAAACTTCTGCTTCAGCTGGTATTCCTGGCTATGTTGACAGTTATTTATACGCAGAACAACTGACTCTCAGGAAAAAGGGGCTGAAAACCGATGAAGTTGCCGATGTCGCTGTTTTCCTCCTATCTGAGCGATCTTCAGGAATCAATGCGCAGCATTTAATAGTAGATGCAGGAATGGGAACAAATTATTTTGATGATGCTATTATTGCTAAGGCAATGAAGGAGTAACTGTCAATAGATTGCTCGGATCTGAAAACCATTTTGTTTCCATAAGGCCTGAATATATCCGCTTTCAACACACTATCTGATCAATTTTAATGATAATCTTCTGTAACCCATTTTCACCATGAAATACCAAAATGTCCTGTTGCGCTCAATGGGCTACGAACTGCCCCCCAATGTCCTGTCTTCAGATGCTATTGAAGAACGCCTTGCACCAGTTTATGAACGATTGAAACTTCCTCAAGGGAGATTGGAATTGATGAGCGGCATCAAAGAACGCCGTTTATGGAATAATCATACCAGACCCAGTGAAGGTGCTGCTTTAGCAGGCCAGAGCGCAATCGACAATTCAGGCCTTAACCCACCAGATATTCAATGTTTGATTTTCACCTCAGTTTCACGTGATATGATGGAACCGGCCACTGCCTCTTTTGTCCATTCCCGGTTGGGTCTTCCCGACAATTGCTTGATATTTGACATTTCAAACGCCTGTCTCGGATTCTTAGATGGTATGATAATGGTTGCAAATATGATTGAACTTGGCCAGATCAAACATGGATTGCTTGTCGCTGGAGAAACATGTGAAACGCTCATTGATTCGACTATTGAGAAAATGTTGGGAGATGCTACCCTGACCCGTAAATCCATAAAAAACTCATTTGCATCATTGACAATCGGATCCGGGGCTGTTGCGATGACCATGAGCTATGGAGATTTTGAAGATGGCGGACATAAATTGATTGGCGGAAGTTTCCTTGCCAATACTGCCCAAGTCGACCTTTGTCAGGGTGGTCTAACTGACAGTTGTGATAAAGAATCAAACCCAATTCTTATGGCAACCGATTCAGAAGAATTATTAAAGCATGGAGTTAAAACCGCCCATCAAGCTTGGGATAATTTTATTTCAGAATTAGAAGTTGGTGCTGAAACTTTTGATGTCTTTTTCTGCCACCAGGTTGGCCGAGCTCATGCGAAACTCCTGTTTGAAACGCTAGGGCTTGATCCAGAGAGAAACTTTGAGACCTTACCGTACCTCGGAAATGTCGGCTCCGTTTCTGCACCCATCACGATGGCGATTGGCATAGAACAAGGGTTCCTGAGTGAAGGAAAGCGCGCGGCCATGCTTGGCATAGGAAGTGGGATCAATTGTTTAATGCTCTGTATTGACTGGTAAGGTCTGAAATTTTATAATAGAAATCATCACAGCCATGAAAGAACTCACCCTGCATCCTGACCTTTCCATCAAGATCGGAAAACTCTATTTCGATATGCAGCAATCGTATGATGCGGTTGCCATTCAATTGGATTTTACTTGTATTAATTGTCCTGATAACTGTTGTGACAGTTATTTTCAACACCACACCTATGTTGAATGGGCCTATCTGTGGGAGGGGCTGAAAGCAATAGACCTGGGAGAATTCAATAAAATAATGGCCAAGGCGGAAACGTATGTCAGCGAGAGTGAAACTCTATTAAGGCTGGGGAAAAGACCTCAACTGATGTGCCCTCTTAATGACAGCGGCCTTTGCTCAATTTACTCGCATAGACTTATGATATGTAGATTGCATGGGGTTCCCGCAACATTGACAAAACCTGATGGTAACCTTCTTCGTTTCCCAGGTTGTTTTAAATGTCAGGAAGAAGTTATTAAAATAAAACAGAATAATAAGTCCATTTCGTCACTTGAAAGAGCAGAATTATACCGGAGGCTGGTGGAACTTGAAATCGATCTGCTCTCTGATAATATCGGGAAGGTTCCGAAGGTAAAGCTAACGCTGGCCCAGATGTTAGTATCCGGCCCCCCCCGTCTACCTTAGAGATCAATCACTATCAATAGGTGTTCACTAGATGGTTGCAAGCGAGACTAATCGGATCCAAAAGGCCATATTGGAAGTCATTAACAATCAACTGCGAGATAATAATCCCCCGCAGACCAAAAAAACTCTTGAACGCTTGAAGAGAGAAGGGTTTTCAGAAGATAAGGCTTTAAATCTTATCGGTTCCGTAGTGGCAGTGGAAGTCGTCAATGTCCTGAAAAAAGGGTTGGCTTATGATGAAAAAAGATATATTGCTGCCCTTGAAGAACTTCCAAATTTACCTTGGAAAAATGATTGATTAATCGTTTTCTCATCCTGCTGAGTCGTTTAATGATTGACTGTATAATAATACTTCCCACTCACTATCCACTGAAGACACCATGTTTAAAAAGGATATTCACAGCAATTCCAAGAAGAACCAGCCCGCCCAATAACTCTGCTTTGGAGCCGTAAGATTTGTTAGTGCCAACCATCCCCCCTAAGTGAAGGCCCAATATTGTCATAAGACCTGCCACCAAACCAATAATTAGGGCGGGGAAAATAATTGCCACTTTCAACATTGAGAACGTGAGCCCCACGGCGAGAGCATCAATACTGGTGGCCACAGAAAGCATAACCATTGTTCCACCTTTTGTTGGATCGCATTTGTGTTTTTGATCGTCTTCTTTTTTTATGGTGTTGGCAATCATATTTATCGCTATCAAACTCAAAAGGGCAAAAGCCAGCCAGTGATCTACATTTTCAATTAATTCACGAAATGTTAACCCAACAGCCCAACCTCCTATATTCATCAATCCTTGAAATAACCCAAAATGAAAGGACAATCGAAAGGTTTGCCGCCCACTGACATTTCCCAAGCACACGCCGGTGGCCACCGCTACTGCAAAGGCATCGAGTGCAAGAGCAAACGCAATTACTATTATTGAAATAATATCCATACCATTAAAATTCTCTGGTAACTTACCAAAATTAATGTAATTTTTTAATAATATTTTTTAATTACTATTGTGACTGGTAAAAAAAAGCAAATCCCCTACCCTACCTTATTCTTATGAATACTTTGGCCCATGCCAAGGACTCATAAGAATAATATAACTATTTGAAAATATAGAATTTTTTGAAATGTTTCACGTGAAACACTAAATTATTCAGGCGCCTTTATAGAATTACAAAAGCCATACATGGAAAATTATTGCAGTCAATTGTTGCGCAGAAATATAACATTCGCAGCAAACCTCTTTCACATGAAACCTTATGGGAAATTCCAGACAGTTATTAATCAGTAAAGAATAATTGAAATTAAAAATTTAAAAACATTATTTTGAAAAATATATTAATTCATTGTAACTGATGTATTGCTTTTTTTTAAAGCACAATTTAAATTGGTCGTAACTTTGCGCTCAGGTAGTTTACCCGTAAAACTCATAAGCATTTTGAAAAAATTCATACATTTGCATGAAATGTCTCGCTTAGAATGAACCGCAGACCTATGTTGGCTTATATCTTCCAGGCATATTTGACACAGAATCTTCTAGAATTCCACACTACAATTTCTTTATCATGTTATTTATCATGACCGATGAAATTAAACTATCAAATGAGCACTCTTTAAAAAAACAGGTGGAAATGGGCAAAATTATTTCTTTAGCTAATCAAAAAGGAGGGGTCGGCAAAACAACCAGTGCTGTAAATCTTGCTGCGGTTGTTGCGTCCCTTGGGAAAAAGGTGCTACTGGTTGACTCTGATCCGCAGGGAAACGCCTCAAGCGGAGTCGGCATTGTCCGGCAAGACATCAGGTGCCATCTGTATGACTGTTATATTGATAACAAAAACATTAAAGAAGCCATTCAGCCGACTCCTTTCTTAAAGAATCTTTTTATACTGCCAACGCAAATGGATTTGATTGGCGTGGAAATGGAGTTACTATCCACTGCTAATAGAGAACAAATCCTTGCCAACATACTTAATCCTATTAGACAGGCCTTTGATTATATTTTTATTGACTGTCCGCCATCATTAGGTTTGTTGACAGTTAACGCTCTCTCAGCGGCAGATTCCGTTATTATACCAATGCAATGTGAATATTTTGCATTAGAGGGATTAAGTTTATTGGTTCAGACTATTAGACGGGTTAAAAAACATTTTAACCCTAAACTGTTCATTGAGGGTCTGCTCCTCACTATGTTTGACCGTAGAAACAATCTTACCCATCAAGTTGCTAAGGAAATCCAACGCCACTTCAGTGACCAACTTTATAAAACAGTAATCCCCAGAAACGTTCGTTTGAGTGAATGCCCCAGTTATGGCCGGCCGATTATTTTTTATGATAGACGGTCAACAGGGGCCATAGGATACACAAAACTCGGAAAAGAATTTTTAAGAAAACAAAGGAGGAAAGTAACGGCATGAGTAGAAAAAAAGCTCTGGGAAGGGGATTGGACTCATTATTACCAGCATCAGAGAATGGGCCTTTGCAAGACAGCCCTTTTTTTCTATGCCCAATTGATTCTATTTCCCCCAATCCATATCAACCTAGAAAAGAATTTGACACTAAGGAACTCAAAGAACTTGCTAATTCAATTAAGGAAAAGGGGATTATACAACCATTAATTGTGTTGAAAAATGAAGAGGAAGTAAACAGCTTCTCCTTGATAACCGGCGAAAGACGTCTGCGCGCCTCCAAGCTTGCAGGTCTCTCAGAAGTACCCGTTGTCATCAAAGATATTGCAACTGCAGAGCTTTTAGAATTTGCTCTCATTGAAAACATCCAGCGCCAGGACTTAAACCCTTTAGAAGAGGCTGAAGCTTATCACCGACTTATTAATGAATTGGGCTTAACTCAGGAAGAAACCGCCAGAAGGGTAGGGAAGGAGCGATCCACCGTTACCAATATCATACGACTGCTTAAACTTCCCGATTATGTAAAAAGTGATTTGGTCAAAGGAACCTTATCCGTTGGCCATGCTCGAGCCTTATTAAGTGTAACAGCTGATAAAAAAACAGTTAAAGCCTTAAGAAATGAAATTGTTGCTAAAAATCTTTCAGTTAGACAGACTGAAGAGTTGATCAAAGGAATTAAACAGAAGACCACAAAGCAAAACGTATCAAAAAAGAAAGCCATACCTATCCCCAGACCTTACTGTCGCGCTCTTGCCAATGCCTTGAATAATCATCTTGCAGCGAATACCCGCATTATACAAAATGGCCCCCAAGGGAAACTGCAGATTGAATATAAATCTCCCGAAGACTTAGAAAGAATTCTTGCAATCATAATGAAGCGATCTGAAAATTTCATGCAAGAGGGACATTCTTAAATTAGGTTAACAGATCGGTAAAAGAATCGCCAAAAAATACAATAACTATCTGGAATTAATTGATTTTTAAAAGTGTGGGGCCGGCTAGTGCAGGAAAGCAAATTTTTATACCTTGCTGCCAACAAATCATTATTAACTCCTTGTCATTCATGATTCAGGAAAATCATATACTCTGTTTTTTTTAAGAAATCCTACTTCAAATAGTGAGAAGATAAAAAATTGCATACATGTAACTTATGGCTCATAACTGTAAAAACCTATATTCTTTTTTAAGTATGTTTGGCAGGCTTAAATTAGGCATATTATAATTTAAGCCGCTTATGGGCCCCTTTATTAGTTTTCAATTTTATTGCCTTCAGCAATAATTAAAACAGCAGTTAATGCTGCACAACCAGCTATAATTAATAGTAAAAATTGAAAAGTTGCACGTATGCGTTTACCGGCACTTTTTGTAGCGAACCTCCTATTCAAGATATAAATATAAGGAAAAATTATGGCGCTCATGCAATTAACTATTATCCCCATTGGATCTGGAAATGTAAGTATAAGCAAGTTTATCGCAGACATCCAAGATGTTCTGAAAANNNCTTTGTGAGTTGCCTTTCAAAAAAGGTATACAGCGTGTGCTTACCCAAATCACAATAGATGACCGCCGGGACAAGAAAGTCCTTATCGGTGACAAAGTTGCTTCTGTCAATGCCTTGGCCTCATAGCAACTTCACGATTACTAAGTTAATATTACTCCATAACCATACCCGGAGAGCATTGATGAAAAAAAAGAAAAACAAGAAAGATGTCAAGGTAAGCAAAGCTCCTTTTGTTGTAATCATTTTTTTTCTTTTGATGCTGATTACTGGAGTTGGTACAGGTGAGCCAAGAGCTGTCCTTGAACAAGCAGTAAAAGTCTGCCTCAGCTGTATAGGAATCGGTTAATTATGGAGTCAGTAAGGAAATGGATTCAGCTTATCCTAACTTTTGCTACAAACAGTTATTGGCTGTTTCCATTTACACGTAATATATACCAGGGTCCCTTAAAAGTAATTTGCTCGCCGGGTCTCAATTGTTATTCGTGTCCCGCGGCTGTTACCTATTGCCCCATAGGATCAATCCAGCAGATTCTTGCCGGACTGAGAGGCTCACTTGACAATGGACAGTTCTATTTAGGATTTTATGTTGTTGGCTCCATAGGAGTCTTAGGCGGCGCTTTTGGCAGACTGATTTGTGGGTGGGCATGTCCATTCGGATTATTTCAAGAACTGCTTTATAAAATCCCTTCAAAAAAAATTGATGTTCCGCATTTACTTACTAATGTTAAATATTTTTTTCTGGTAGTATTTGTATTTCTATTGCCGGGGTTGGTTGTAAATGATTTTGGATTCGGTCAACTTTGGTTCTGCAAATATATTTGTCCTGCCGGAACTCTTGAAGCAGGACTCCCGATGCTCATTTTGCAGCCTGATCTCAGAGCAAGTGTAGGCGCATTATTCATAAATAAACTGATTGTTTTACTGCTTTTCCTAGTCTGGAGTGTACTGGCAAGCCGACCATTTTGCCGGACAACATGTCCACTGGGAGCTTTTTATTCCTTGTTCAGCCGTTATAAGCTGGTCAGGCTTCGTTTAGATGACGATAACTGCACTAAATGCGGAGCTTGTCATACTGTCTGCCCAATGGGTGTAAAATTTAATGAATCGCCTGATGATCCGGAATGCATTACCTGCCTTGTCTGCATGAAGGATGCCTGTAATTTTAATGCCATTTCCATTGAAATTGCAGGTATTCCCTTAGGGGACAGAACAGGTTTACCCACTAACACCTTACAGAAGGGTTCTCAAACATGAGAATATGGGAGAAATAAATTGATAAAACGATTATTATTGGGACTCCTTATAATCTTATTATTAAACAATACAGCCCACTCCGCGATGGTCAGCATTGCTGGCAATAAGGTTAATATGCGAACCGGACCCGGAAAAAAGTATTCTGTAATCTGGGAGTTGGGAAAAGGATTCCCCCTCAACGTAATAGAGCGGAAAGCCAACTGGTTGAAAGTCAGTGATTTTGAGAAAGATGTTGGTTGGGTTTATAGGCCCCTGACCTCAAAAACTCCTCATCTTATAGTCAAGGTGAATGGTAAGAAAAAGAAAAAAATAAATATTCGGAGCGGCCCGGGGACAGAGTATAAAAT
>CAMYJP010000077.1 GCA_947258675.1 uncultured Desulfobulbaceae bacterium
ATTGCAGAGTGATAGCGGGATACTTTCTTTGCGGGAAGCAGCATTGGACAGCAAGGAGATGTTGTTGACTTTTGATGTGGAAAATCTGGTGGGGCATAAGTTTCCGACAGGATTTCCATCCAGAAATCTTTGGCTGCATGTAACAGTCAAAGACGGTGACAACCAGGTTGTGTTTGAGTCTGGGAAACCTTTGCCAGATGGACGTATTGCCGGTAATAATGCTGATGAGCAGCTTTTAACCTATGAACCCCATTTTGAAGTGATCTCATCTCCGGATCAGGTACAAATTTATGAGACAGTGATGGCCAACACTGACGGAGCGGTAACCTATACTCTTCTGCGGGCTGCCAGTTATTTGAAAGACAATCGGCTTCTGCCAAAAGGCTTTGATAAAAACAGTGCATCTCCAGATATAGGTGTTTACGGTAAGGCTAAAAATGATGAAAATTTTACTGGCGGATCCGACAGTATACTTTATAAGGTAAACCGTAACGGTCATAAAGGTCCATTTAAGGTGGAGGCGGAGCTCCTCTATCAGACGGTATCTTATAATTTTATGGCGGATTTAAAAAAGGATGAGCAGTTGCCGCTGGTTAAACGATTTTCAGGGTATTATAATCGTGCAGACAAAAGACCGGTGACAATTGCCGCTCTGGAAACCAATGTGCGCTGATACTAGAGCGATAAGGAGTCTTTTAGGGGAGCAGATAACTCGAATTTGAGCAGGGAAGGCTTTAGGATTGGAAAGGGATTGTTTTTTCATGCTCCGGCAGTGGTATCACTGCATTGAATTCATTTACTATTCGTCTTGACTGGACAAATTCTGTCAATGAAGATGGTTATGAAATTGAGAAGTTAATAGCCGGTGGTGTATGGATACCGGTAGCTACGACGAGCGCTGATGAGATCAGTCATACTGTTACTACCGGTATTGATCCGAGTAATACTTATAGTTTCAGGGTACGATCTTACCTTGGTACTTCGTTTTCTGCCTATGGTGAGGCTTCAACAACAACTCCCATATATATCATTGGGGATACTACTTGTGCCCCATAATGATAGAATTAGGAAAAAAGGTATTCTGATTTAAGAGATTTCAATAAAATAGAATATTTCTATGGAGCAGGAAATAGAATAATTTCCTGCCCTTTTTTTATGATTCCTCAGAAAATTTTTTTCAAGGCCAACAGCAAACCCAGAGAGAAAATTGAAAATCCGAAATAGACATAGGGTATTCCCGGATCTTTTACTATTTGAATTCCTGCATAAGGCAGCCCATCAGAGTTGCTGCCGATTTCTGTATTAAAAAACCTGAGACCCTCCCAGATAAAGGGATCGTTCACAGCAGAACTCCCTTGTGCTATTGGAACATTTTGCTGCAACAGACTGAGATCAACCCATGTTTTTTTAATGACCGGGTCCTGATAGGCAACAAGCTCAAGTTTATAAGGAAATATATCGAGTGTCCTGTTTTTATCAGAGGTTTTATATTGTCCTAACTTTTCTTTTTCACTGTCATAAATAGTATAGGTAACAGATTGCTCTTGTATATCTAAAGAATTGATTGTTATGCTGAATTCTTCCAGTTCAAATGAATCTCCTGTTTTTACCAGATGAAGGCCAACTTTTTCTTCACCTAGTTTTACTCCTACCTTTAAAGGAATCGGATAATATTCACGGTATATTCTGTCCACCTTTATTTGATAGGCTAGAGGATGATCTTTATTCAGATCCCATCGGTAAGCATTATCGGTTGATGACCCTTCATATATGTTAACCGTTGCTACATAACCCAATGAACTGATCTGGCAGCCAAGCAATACTAGTAGTGTACCAATATGAAGAATGAGTGCCGGCTTTGAAAGGCGTTTGATACGCTGCACTGTACAAACGGCTATATTGAGTCCGAGGGCTCCTAACAACAAATTATACAAGAATTCTTGATAAGGCAGACTGCCGGTTTTTACGAGGGAGCCTGGAACCATAATGATCGCCAATATTATAAATAAACCGAGTGCCAAACTTTTTGAACCGAGAAATTTATAATAATATTCCAATTGTTCCTTCATAATTTCTTCTATGAAATTTAGCCCGGGTTATTCATGACCCTGAACTTATAATTGTTTTATACTATTGATCTTTTGTCTCAATTGTTTTCTTTTTGAGTGCTTTTCAAAATCACAGAGTGTTTTTTTATCGTGATGTAATTGAAATTGAATAGAGTCACCCTTCGAGGGTGGCGATTTGGCTGAATCTGATTCGTCATCGGGTGTTCCGCGTAGCCAACAACAGCGAATCACCCTCTTCCTTGCATCTTCAGCCAACTAACCGCTTGAATAATCCAGGGTAGGAGACGGTTTTAATCCATTGCGCGCAAAAAACAATTAGGTCATAATTCCTTGAAATTTCATAACGATACCAGGTTTTAATTATTTTTTACATGGTATCTTATTTTTGAGGATCAAAAGGGGAAAAAATTGAGAGGAGATGGAAAACTAAACAAGGAAAGGTGTTGGTAAATGTTGACTACGCATGGTCAATACCATGAAGCCAGAATTGGCTCTCGCAACAATTTCAAGGCCAACTATATGGTGTATTGTGATTTATTTTTTTTTCTTCGTTTTTTTGTTTCCAAGGTAAAGCAATTCCGGTCGCTTGAGGACAACTTTTGTAGCGGATGGAACACTCTCTGTCAGCCAGATATTTCCACCAATGACCGATTTGGCGCCAATAACCGTTTCTCCACCTAGAATAGTTGTATTTGCATAGATAATGACATCATCTTCAATGGTGGGGTGTCGTTTCTGGTTTCGATAGCGATCCCCTGCATCACGTGGAAGAGATAAGGCTCCAAGTGTTACACCCTGATACAGTCTTACCCGATCACCGATTTCAGTAGTTTCACCAACTACTACGCCGGTGCCGTGATCAATGAAAAAATGTTCTCCGATCTTGGCACCGGGATGAATGTCAATGCCGGTGAGGCTGTGTGCGTGTTCGGTCATGATTCTTGGTATGATTGGAACATGCAATTTGTGGAGTTCATGGGCTATCCGGTATATAGTTATTGCCAGCAATCCTGGGTAGCTGAAGATGATTTCATCATATCCTTTTGCTGCCGGATCACCTTCCATTGCCGCCCGAATATCAGAGGCTAAAATTTCTTCTATTTCCGGAAGCTTGCGAACGAATTTCAGTGCCAGCTCATGGCCTCGATCTGAACATTGAGAGCAGGATTGGCTTAGCCGGAAACAGTCGTGTTGGATGGCAAGGATGATTTGTTTCGACAGGCTTTCAAAAAAATCAGTTGTCTCCTGCCCTAAATAATACTCAAGATTGGATGGGCTCAGAATGGTTTGGGTGAAATATCCCGGGTAAAGAATCCTTCTTGCTTGATGTATCAGCTGAATAATCGACTCATGAGAAGGAATCGGTATTGGTTCAACATGGCTGAAGCAATTTTTAGAATTGGAACAGTCTACAAGCTGATCGACAATTGCCGGAATTTCGTTATAAAGATGGCTGGCTGGTTCAACGCTGTAAGTGCACTGAAGAGGATCGATTTTTTTATCGCTCATAACTAGATATCCTTGCCTATGAGGAATATGCCGTAGGTGGCACGTACGTTAGGAAAACGTTTTATAATGTTTCCCTGCATTTTATGATGATGTGTGTTAATCGCCACTTCTTTTAGAATATCAAAGCCGACGTTTTTTGCAAACTTTCGGAAATCATTCAAGGTAATTACTCTGATATTCGGTGTGTCGTACCAATCGAAAGGAAGCTCCTTTGATTTTGGCGCGCATCCAGAAAGGAGCACTTGGAGGCGGATATACCAGTTACTGAAGTTCGGGAAGCTGACAATTACTTTGGAACTGATTCTTAAAAGGGATCTGATTAATTTCTCCGGTGCATACACCTGCTGAAGTGTTTGGCTGAGGATGGCATAGTCGAATGCATTATCCTGATAATCATTGACTTCTTCATTTATATCACCTTGCAGCACGGAGAGCCCCTTGGCGATGCATTGAGCGGCCTTTTCCTCCAAAATTTCAATCCCAGTGCCGTTTACATTCTTATTTTTTTTGAGGTAATGAAGCAGATCTCCCTCCCCGCAGCCAAGATCAAGCGCTTTTGCGCCATGCTCTATCCAGGAAGCGATTACCTGCAGGTCAAACCGCATGGCATTGTTATTAAGAGGCTGTTTCACGAGAGATACGCTCCAGGAATCCGCTGATTAATGCATCCATCCGTTCATTGGGTAAAAGGAAAGCATCATGTCCCCAGTCGGCCTTAATTTCGCAAAAGCTTACGTCTAGATTATTTTTTTTCATTGCCTGGACCATGGCTTTTGATTGATACGTAGGATAGAGCCAGTCTGAGGTAAATGAAATTACAAGGAATTTTGCCCTGGTGCCGGTAAATGCCTTAACTGCTGATCTTGAGCCATTCCTGGTTTCAAGATCAAAATAGTCTGCGGCTTTGGTTATATATAAAAAAGAATTGGCGTCAAAGCGTTCAACAAATTTTGTCCCTTGATAGCGCAAATAGCTCTCCACTTGAAAGTCAACATCAAAATTGAAAGAAAAGTCGTTCTTGTCCTGCAGCCGTCTGCCGAATTTTTGACGCATGGCTTCATCTGAGAGATAGGTAACATGACCGATCATTCGGGCAACAGCCAAACCCATATCTGGTTTGTTGCCCGTATAATAATTGCCTTTGTTCCATTTCGGATCTGCCATTATGGCCTGCCTGGCAACCTCATTGAAAGCAATCGCCAGGGCGGAATGCCTCGTTGTTGTTGCCAAAGGTATAGCGGACGCCACCATTTCCGGGAATGAAACACACCATTCAAGAACCTGCATACCGCCGATTGACCCGCCTATAACAGACAATAGTTTTGTTATTCCCAGATGATCTATCAATGCTTTCTGGGCTCTGACCATATCACCGATGGTTACCACAGGGAAATCTAGCCCATAGGGGGATCCTGTTTCTGGATTTGTGGAGGATGGGCCGGTTGAGCCCATGCAACTTCCGAGAATATTTGCACAGATTACAAAATATTTGTTGGTGTCAATTCCTTTGCCGGGACCAATCATAATATCCCACCAGCCAGGCTTCTGGTCTTTTTCCGTATAGTATCCAGCCACATGCGAATCCCCGGACAGGGCATGCAATATAAGAACAGCATTACTCTTAGCTGAATTCAGTTCGCCTATGGTTTCATACGCCAGAGTCACCGGACCCAGTTTTGAACCGTTTTCAAGGATTAATTCATGGGGAGGTTCGGCGAAGGTGAAGAATTTTTTTTCAACCAGCCCTACTGATATCCCGTTACTGTCATGCTCGGCATATTCGCTCATTTGGATAAACTTTCTAAAGCCTGCCCCAGGTCATCACAAATATCTTCCACAGATTCAATGCCAACCGAGAGTCTAATGAGATCTGGAGTAATGGATAATTCCTGCCTGATTTTCTCTGGGAATGAAAGATATTGTGAGGAATAGGGATGAATTACAAGTGATTTGCAATCACCGAGGTTAGCGAGGTGATATATAAGTTTTAGATTGTTGATAAATTTGAAGCAGGTTTCTTGGTCTTTAAGACCAAAAGCCATTAACCCGCCGAAACCTAGGCTGGAAAATTGTTTTTCTGCAACTGCATTAAATGGACTGTCTTCCAGTCCTGGATAATTGAGCCATTTTATTTCAGCCCGTTGTTTCAGATAACGGGCTACTTCCATGGCATTAGCAACATGCCGTTCCATGCGAACAGCCAAAGTGTCCAGACCTATCATAGTGAGGTATGAATGAAAAGGGGCCTGGGTTGTACCGAAGTTGATATGGTGCTCCCGCCATACTTTATCTAAATACGCCAACGGGCCCTTGCGATCAATAAAAGGCTTGAAGTCATCAAATCGATCTCCCTCCCAGTTAAATGTGCCACTATCAATAATTACACCGCCGGTTGCATCACCATGTCCGCTCAGGTATTTGGTGGTGGAATGAAAAACAACGTCGGCGCCCATTTCAATAGGCCGACAGAGGTAGGGAGTGGCTACCGTATTATCCACGAGGAGAGGCAACCCATAGCGGTGAGCGATTTCAGCGCTGGCAATGAGGTCTGGAATATCCATTTTTGGGTTGCCGATAGTCTCCAGATAGATAAACCTGGTTTTGTCAGTGATAGCATCTTCCAGAGCTTCCTGATCTGATGATTCAACAAAACGTGCTGTAATCCCATATTTTTTAAAAATATTGGCAAATAACACATAGGTGGACATGAAAAGAGAATTGCCGGTTACAAATTCATCCCCGGAACGCAAAAGAGCAAGACAGCCATTGGTGATGGCTGCCATTCCAGAAGACACGGCTATGGCTCCCATGCCTTTTTCAAGTATACTGATTTTTTCTTCCAATATTCTGTTGGTAGGATTTGTCAGCCGCATGTAAATATGGTCGGTGGTTTTTCCACCGAATGTAGAACTGAGGTTTTCAGCGGTTTGATGCACATGGGATGCAGTCTGGGCAATGGGTGGTAGAGTGCCGCCACTCCACTTGCTTGGGGTCTGGGCTGCATGAATAACCTCTGTATGAAAACGATGGGAAAATTTTTGTTTCATATTGTTTACCGGTAGTTGTAGTTAATTCTAATTTGTCAGATAATTGGTATCAGATTAAGTCTTTGAAACTTTGATTATTTACTATCACTTGAGCTCTTTATTTCAATTTTTGAAATTCAATATCTTATCGTTTTAACGTTTCCAAATTTATTCCCTTTACGAGTACTTATTTTCTGAATTAAAAGTAGCATTAAAATAGAAGACATGAAGATTCTTCAATTTTTTTTACGGGACGAAAGCAGCAACGGTGCAAGATTAATCTATTGTAGTGTCCAATAGATTATCGCGCATTATATATAACTTATGAAATATAACCGATTGATTTTTGGACGAGCATTTCAAAAAAAGGAGGAAAGTACTTCACATTTACGGCAAATTTTCATCTTTTCTGCCCAGTTCTTCTGAACAACTCCTTCGCAGATTGTACCGTTGATGAACCAACAAAGTTTTCCTGCCTGCAATTCATAGGCAGGACATTTTTTTTTGCGTTCTGATGGACATTTTTTTATTACCCAGCAGTTTTTTAATTCTTTGAGGTTCCTCCCCCGAACCCTGGAGAGCAGAAAAAAAACTTGCCTTTCAACATGGCCTGGAACTTTTCTCCACCCCTGTTCGTAACTGTGTATAGCTTTAATAGAAGTTCCCAACAACTCGGCAAGCTGCTTCTGTGTTTTATTTAATTTTTTTCGGGCGCGCAAAAATTCTTTGCTGTCCATTTAGGTCTCCACTTTTAATATTTAAATCAGTGCCAGGCGAGCATGTATTGTACTACAACGTGGTACATTTATGTCAAGTAGAATTCGCAAAAAAATAAATAATAAGTTGCAAATGACCGATTTTGCTTACTAGGGTATTAATTAGTTTTATATTCCTTAAGAGTTGTTCAGCAGAGGCCGTTTTGTTCTGGTGGACGGTAGATCTGGAGATTGAACCGGTTTTTAAGTATAATAATTCCGGAGGAATGCACTATGAAAGTATTTATTACGGGCGGAACCGGTTTCATTGGAAAAAATCTTTCTAAACGACTTGTTGACCAGGGTTATTTCGTAACTGTATTAACACGTTCCGTTCCCAGGGAGGATCGAGTTCCCTCGGTCTCATATATCGGTGGCAATCCATTTGAAAAAGGAGTTTGGCAGGAAGAAATCGCGAGACAGGATGTAATTATCAATCTGGCCGGTGCATCAATTTTTTCTCGATGGAGTGAACAACAGAAAAAAGTAATTCGAGATAGCAGAATCCTTTCAACAAGAAATATTGTTGAGGCTATCCCTGAAGATAATAACAAGGAATGTGTCTTACTCAATGCTTCTGCTGTTGGCTATTATGGATTCAGTGATTATACAGTTTTTAATGAAGAGGCTAAGGGTGGGGATGATTTTTTGGCACAAATTGCAAAGGATTGGGAGGTTGAGGCGCTTGGTGCGGTAGAAAAGGGTGTACGGGTTGTGTTATGTCGGCTAGGCGTGGTGCTGGGTAAAAACGGTGGAGCTTTTGTAAAAATGAAGCCTGCGTTCAAAATGGGACTAGGCAGTCCACTCGGGTCCGGTAAACAGTGGTTTCCATGGATACATATCGATGATCTAATCGCTATTTTTTTGTTTCTCATTGAACAGAAGGACATTTCCGGTCCTGTCAACTGCACAGCACCGAATCCTGTGACCAATATGGAATTGAGCAAGTCTCTTGGCAGGGCATTAAAAAGACCGGTATTTATGCCTTCTGTACCGTCTTTTTTAATCAATAATTTGTTAGGTGAGTTTGGTTCCATTCTTTTAAAAGGACAAAAAGTAGTTCCTGCCAGGCTACTTGAAAACAACTTTCAATTTCGATTTCAGACAATTGATGATGCTTTAATCGATTTAGTCCGCAGTTAGTTATCTTTTGGGGAAATATTAGGATTTTCTATCTTTAAAAGAAATCAAAGTCTGGCTAAAAATACTTCAGTATGGTAACTGTCCGCCTGGCAATACTACTTGTTCTGTTCGTAGAACATTTCAGGTGAAATTAATTCTTTTATCAACCAAGGATATATTATGGCTTCAGATGTTAATGAAATAACAATAAATTACGAAGAAGATGGCATTCAAATAGTAAAAGAACTGGATAAGGTGGTTCTTTCCAAGGGTGCCTGGACGACTATTATCTTCAGGTACAGCCAGTGGGATAATCGGAAAGGAGAACATGGGCCTGATCGTTTTACTATCCGC
>CAMYJP010000078.1 GCA_947258675.1 uncultured Desulfobulbaceae bacterium
TATGAAATCTGGTCCTCTGAAATTGAGAATTTTGTCATCTGAGGATCCTGCAGCAAGATAGCCGCGTCTAACCGGCAAGGAATACAATGATCGCCGAATTCAAGTTGAGGTTGCTTTAAAAAAGTATTTTTTATATAGTTGGCCCCTGAAAACCATTCTCATTTTAGAGTTAGCTGATTTACTTTAAGATAATAGCAATACTATACACAAAGGAGGAAAATAGATGTTTAAACTTGTAACATTCTGGTGCGCAGTTGCCGCTATTCTCATGGTAACGGCCTGCGATCGTCAATCTTCGGAAACAAGCCAGCAAAATACCCAGACACAACAGCCTGCAGCAACTGCTCCGGCACCGGCAGCTCCTGCTGCTCCATCTGTCAAGTCCGGTAAAGTTACAGAAACCATGAATGCTGGTGGATATACTTATCTTCTTGTAGATGACGGTACTGCGCAGACATGGTTGGCAGTATTGAAAACAAATGTAGCTGTTGGGCAGGAGATTTCCTACTATGACGGTATGGTGATGCAGAATTTTGAAAGTAAAACCTTAGGGCGAACTTTTGACAGCATCATTTTTTCAAATGGACTTGTCGGAACAGGCACATCAGGTCAGGCTGGTAGCCCTCCGACTGCTACAGGAGACCAGACCACCGATTCATTTGCAGCTGCCCTGCAGCAGGAAGGCCAGAATGTAACTGGTCAGGAAGCCGCTGTGCCTTCAGGCAGTCGTAAGGCTGTAGTTCCATTTACCGAAATTAATGTAGATAAAGCCTCCGGCGAGAACAGCTTCACGGTTGGGGAACTTTATGAAAAGGCTGCTGACCTTGATGGTAAAACAGTTCAAATCAGGGGCAAGGTTGTGAAGGTTTCGGCAAATATAATGGGTAAAAACTGGATACATATTCAGGATGGCACAGGCAATCCTGAAGCGAATACCCATGACTTGGTAATTACTACTTCAACTCCACCGGAGGATGGTTGGGATGTTATTACTGTCAGTGGAGTGATCAGTGCTAATAAAGATTTTGGCGCTGGATATTCTTACGCAGTAATACTTGAAGAAGCAGAAATCAGCGAATAAAGCTATTTATTTGGATAGCAGTTTATGAAAATTCTAAAACGGTTTAAGAGCGGTTGTAAATCCAACCATTAATTTTTTTTGAAAAACAGAGAAAACACACATTTTCAATAAGACGGGTTGGCTGAGTTTATTTAGCCGTCCCGTCTTATTTCTTTAAACGTACTATCAGAATATACAGTAGGCAAATCTAAAAGTGGTCACCTCAAGTTTGAGAGTCGTATGGTATGAAGGTTGTAGTTGTCGGTCCCGGTGCAATGGGCTGTCTGATGGCAGCATCACTAGCACTTAAAGCTGATTTTTCAGATAATTCTATTAATGGAAATTCCCTGTGGTTGCTTGATCATAAGAAAGAAAGGGCGACAGCAATTGCTCAACACGGTATAATCCTTGAGGAAGATGACCGAGAATATAATTGTCATGTTCATGCATCTGCAGATCCTGAACAGATTGGAAAAGCGGATATCATTTTCTTGTGTGTTAAGTCCCAGGATGTTGGTAGTTTTCTTTCTCAATTTCAATCACTTCTCAAAGCAGAAACCCTGCTCATTACTCTGCAAAATGGTATAGGTCACATTCCTATTCTCCAGAAAATTGCTCAGAGCAATAATGTTGCAATTGGTGTTACCGCCCAGGGGGCCACACTAAAAGGAATCGGTCGTGTCCGTCACGCAGGATACGGTTTAACCCGAATCGGATATATGGCTCCACAAACCGGGGATGCGATGGTAATACTGAACCGTGCCGCGGTTCTATTAACCAGAAGTGGAATCACAACTGAAGTCGTCGATTCCGTTATGGATCATGTCTGGGCAAAACTTTTGGTTAATGTTGGAATCAATGCTCTTACTGCGATCTTGGGTTGCCAAAACGGGAAACTCCTTGACACACATTCGTCAAAAGCCCAACTGGTTGATGCAGTTCAGGAAGCAGAAACAGTAGCCCGAGCTATTGGAATCAATATTAAGGAGGATCCTGTGGCTATGACCTGCAAAATCTGCCAGGCAACCCGTTTGAATTTTTCCTCCATGCTTCAGGATGTTCAGAATAAAAGGCCTACGGAAATTGATTCTATTAACGGTGCTGTAGTGAAAAAAGCAAAAGAACTGGGTATACTTGTGCCAGTTAATGAAAAACTGGTTCAGGCGGTCAAAGCAATTGAAAAAAAATATTGAGTGAACATTAATCCTGGGTCAAACAATCAAAAAGGCAATTTACCGAAATTCGGTTAACCCGAAAAAATCATAGCGTAACCTGTCCGGATTTTAATTAATTTCTGCATATTTGGAAAATTATTAGGCAGAATAAATATTCTTATTGCCATTTAGGTATTATTTGCTTAATTATATGGCCTTTTTCAGCATAGAGCTATTAATACTGCAATGTATCTATTAATAGCTAACATTATATTTTAAAATAGGTTAGAGAATTTTTGTGATGATTCATCCATGTCTTATAGGATTTGATATTGATGGGGTCGTAGCAGATACGATGGAAGCATTTATCAGGCTTGCCGCAGTGGAGCATGGGGTAACCTGGATTAAACCCGATCATATCACTGAATTCGATGTTGAAGAGTGTCTTGATTTGGATTCTGCTACGGTGTCAGATGTTTTTAACCGTTTACTGGAAGAACCTTTACAGGCAGGTCTGCAACCGATGGAGAACGCTGTATTGGTACTTCATGATTTATCTAAATTTGCACCATTAACCTTCGTTACTGCACGTCCACAAAGAAAACCAGTTGAAAAGTGGCTCAAAAAAACATTGGGGAATGATGTCTGTTCTAAGGCCAGAATAGAGGCGATGGGCGAACATGATGGTAAGGCAGAGTATGTCAAGGAGATGGGTTTGGAATATTTTGTTGATGACAGAGCCCAAACGTGTGTTGCAATGCAGGAAAAAGGTATTACTTCGGTAGTGTATTCACAGCCATGGAATCGTGGAAAACATAATTTGATGACTGTGGATAACTGGTTGGATATACGGGCGTTATGTATGGAGTAAAATATTTGATCCCACCTATAATTTTCTGGCAGAAATAGTATGTTATGAAATGCCCCCACTGTAACGTATCTCTGGATGAGCACAGGAACCCTGTCCCAACTGTTGATATAATAATAGAACTGAATGGTGGCGTGGTTTTGGTAAAAAGAAAATATGAGCCTAAGGGTTGGGCGTTACCAGGCGGTTTTGTTGATTATGGCGAATCCTTTGAAAAGGCGGCGATCAGGGAAGCATATGAAGAAACAGGGCTTAATGTTTTGTTGACACGACAACTGCATACCTATTCCGATCCCAATCGAGATCAGAGAATGCATACTGCCTCCACTGTATTTATAGGTACCTCAAGCGGAAAACCAAAGGCAGGAGATGATGCAGGGGAGGTAAAGGTCTTTGCAAAAGAGAATATCCCTGCAATGGCCTTTGATCATAATATAATTTTGGATGACTATTTCAAATCCATAGGAGAAAGCAGTGCAAACCGATAAAATTCTTATAGTAGATGATGATCCGGTAATACTGGAGCTCATGGGAACATATATAGAATCTTTCGGCTATGAATATGATACTGCTGAAGATGGGCAGAAGGCCGTTGAAAAATTGAAGAGCGGTGAATTCACCATTGTGTTTACGGATATGGTAATGCCGTCAATGGATGGAATGGAGCTGCTAAAGAACATTCGTGAAAAATATCCCAAAATAGGGGTAATAGTAATAACCGGATATGGACATACATTTACATATACCGATGTGATTAAAGCCGGAGCAAGTGATTTTATATCCAAGCCTTTTAATGCAGATGAGCTTGAAGCGAAGCTCAACAGAATTGTGCGGGAGCAGACTCTGGTGAGGCAGTTGGAGCACCACTCCATCTGTGATGCTTTAACTGATTTATATAATCGTCGGTATTTTGACGATAAAATTGTGACTGAAGTCCATCGTGCCGATCGACAGGGATATGATATTTTTATGCAGCTTCTGGATGTGGATAATCTCAAGGGATATAACGATGAGACCGGTCATCTGGGCGGTGATCAGCTTCTTCAATCTGTTGGCAATATATTGCAGCAATCTATCAGAGAGAATGTTGACTGGGCTTTTCGATATGGCGGGGATGAGTTCGGGGTCATTTTCACGCAGGTGGAACTCAAACAAATTGTTGCTGTTGCGAAACGAATTCTGGAAAAATATAATAAGAAAAAATTTGAAGGCACAGGTCTCAGTATCGGTATTGCCAGGTTCATACGGCATCAGGAAAATTCCTGGACTGATGACATCGCCGACCTGGTTAAGCGTGCTGATAATGCTCTTTATAAGGCGAAAAACCAGGGGAAAAATCAGGTTGTCCTTGACGAATCTTCAGGATAAAAGATTGCTCTAAGAACTCTATTGCTATTCGGAAAACGTTATTTGCGAATAGCAGTTTTCATGTATAAATATCATTTCTTTAACTAATGCTTCCCTACCTCATAAGCTTTTAGTCAATGATATTACCTTGGGTGTATGTCTCTAATATTTCTGTCGGTCTTATTCAACTTTTAGTCTTTCACCCCTATTTAAGTAACAGGTTAGTATTGCATACTCCTTCTTTTCAGCTTATTAATACCACCAAGCGTGAAGTTTATCCCTAATGGGGTCTGAAGGGAGTGCCCTATAGGGTGCTTATCTCCTTCAGGCGAAGTGAAATTTCCGGCTCCTCGAAATAAGTGCAATCTGTGTCTTAAGCCATCTCAATAAGTAAATTTTTCCGGCTAAATCAAAATGATGAAGCAAAAGAAATCGCGAGAACATAAGAGTAAGCCCGAAGATATAGGAAGTCTTCTTAAAAAAATGTTGGGTACCAGGAAATGGCAATCGCGTATAGAACAACATGCGGTTTTCACTTTCTGGGACGATGCGGTTGGCACAGATATCAGTGCTCGGGCGCAACCCTCTTACATCAGCGGTGGGGTTTTGTGGCTGCAGGTCACGGATTCAGTGTGGATGCAACAGCTTCATTTGCAGAAAATTTTATTGCTGGATATTATAAATGCAAAACTCGGCAGCTCAATGATCACGGATATTCGATTTCATCTGAATACTACTCTTCCAGAGAAAAAAGGTGCCAAAACGGATAGACGTATATCCAGGCCGGTTCATAAAGAGAAAATGGAAGAGTTTAAGAAAACGCTAGTTGGTATAAAAGATGAGGATATCAAGGCGTCTTTATTGAGTCTGTGGATTAAATCGCAAACTTCAATTGACACATAAGCCGGAAAAGGAAAGCCCCTGCGGCAAAGTTCATTTAACCAGGTGAAAAAAACGCTCATGGTACATCACAACATTCTTGAAAAGATCGGGCACACTCCATTAGTCAGAGTCAATCATTTTGTGTTGCCTGAAAAAGTCAGTATTTATGCAAAACTGGAATCCTACAACCCGGGTGGATCGGTTAAAGATCGTATTGCTTTGTCCATGATTGAGGCTGGCGAAAAGAGCGGTGTATTAACTCCTGATAAAATAGTTCTGGAGGCAACAAGCGGTAATACCGGTATTGGCCTTGCCATGGTTTGTGCAGTAAAAGGATATCGGTGTCAGCTGGTTATGCCTGAGTCTGCAAGTATTGAACGACGGAAAATAATGGAGGCCTTTGGCGTAGAAATTCTTCTTACCCCGGCCAAGAAAAGTACGGATGGGGCAATTGAGCAGGCTTATGCAATGGCCAGGGAGCATCCGAATCGGTATTTTCTTACCGATCAATTTAATAACGAAGCAAACTGGCAGGCACATTATGATAAAACAGGTCCTGAGATATGGGAGCAAAGCAATGGTAACGTGACAGATGTTGTCGCTACGCTTGGGACTACAGGCACGGCAATGGGGCTTTCAAAATATTTTGCCGATCATCACCCGCAGGTAAGGGTGACGGCGATGGAACCCTTTTATGATCACAAAATACAGGGTTTAAAAAATATGAAAGAATCCTATAAGCCCGGTATTTTTGATAAATCGCTTCCCTACCAGATAATACACATTGCCGATGATAAGGCCTTTAAAATGTCGAGGCTTCTGGCCCGTAAGGAGGGGCTGTTTGTAGGCATGAGTTCGGGTGCTGCAATGTCTGCTGCTTTGCAGCGGGCTGAAGAATTGAAAGAAGGCTGTATTATCGTTATCTTGCCTGATGGTGGGGAGAAATATCTGAGCACTCCTTTGTTTACAAGGAAAAAACCTTCTCTTCCTAAAGCATCAGAACTGCGTTTTTATAATACGCTTAGCAAGAAAAAAGAGGTCTTTATCCCTCTTTCTGACAAAAGAGTTACTTTTTACGCCTGCGGACCTACAGCCCACGAGCATGCGAACCTCTCCCACTGTCGCCGGTTTATTGTTGCTGATTTGATTAACCGTCTTCTTGGCAATAAAGGGTATGTAGTACAATCCTATATGAATTTTACAGACCTTGATGATAATACAATTCTTGGAGCCCAGAAAAACGGTGAAGAGCTTCAAGAATATACAGAATCATATATAAGTGAATTCAAGTCTGATATTGAAGCGTTAGGAGTAAAAAAACCATCAGGATATCCGCGGGCTTCAGAACATGTTGAAGGGATGATAGATATAGCAGGCCGTTTGATGGACAAAGGGTTTGCCTATGAAAAGCACGGCTCGATCTATTTTGATATTTCCAAGTTCAATAAGTATGGAAAGTTATCAGGGGTTGATTTAAGCAAAATCCAGGTAGGTAAAACAGTTGATCTGGATAATTATGAAAAAGACAATCCAAAGGATTTCACTCTTTTGAAACGATCAACACTGGCAGAATTGAAAAATGGTATTTTCTATAAAACCAAATGGGGTAATGTGCGGCCCGGTTGGCATATAGAATGTGCTGCAATGTCTATCCATTATCTTGGGGAAACAATGGATATACATACCAGCGGGCGTGATCTTATTTTTCCGCACCATGAGAATGAAATCGCTATAGCCGAGGCCTTGACAGGAAAACCATTGGCCCGTTATTGGCTGCACAGTGAACTGCTCCTGGTTGATGGGAAAAAAATGTCTGCTGAAGCAAATACGCTTATCACTTTCAGGGACCTGCTCGCAAAAGGCTACACCCCGCGGGAAATACGTTTTCTGCTCTTATCCACTCATTACCGGAAACCGCTTAATTTTTCCTATAAGAAACTTGATGAAACAAGAAAGATTTTGAAAAGGCTGGATGAGTTCACCTGTAAACTTCTCTGCCTGCCTCCTGGCTTGCCGCACCCGCAGGTTGCCTCCTACCTCTCTGACATGGAAGAGCGGTTTTTCAGTGCCATGGATAATGATTTAAATATGTCGCGGGCCATAGGAGCTGTTTTTGATTTTATTAAAAAGACTAACCCTATACTTGCCGAAGGCCAGCTTGACAAGGAACAGAAAAAGTATATTCTCGAAACACTCAGAAAGATAGATGGTCTGCTTAATGTGCTGAAGGTGGAGGAATGTCCACTTGCCCCGGAAATAGATCGACTCATACAAGAACGTGAGGAAGCGAGAAGGCAGAAGGATTGGAAAAAGGCGGATGATGTCCGTGATGAACTGATAAAACAAGGGTTTAGGGTTGTTGATACTGCTAAAGGTCCAGTCTGGAGTATGTAACCTCATAAACGATCACAGACACCCTGAAAGAAGAGCCCTTGGGGTGCACCGCCTCCGGAGCTTACGCTTACCTGCACTCAATCAGAACTGTTATCATAGTAGAATATAGCTGACCGTTCTGATTGCTTACATCTGCAGCACCTGTTTTTGTTTATGTATTGGGTGTTGATCTCCGCCAACAGTCTTGTTGGCATATCGAGAGGCTTATGATCGTTTACTAGATGGAAGGAGATATGTGTCATTTTATTTCTTTCATTGCAGCACCTTAATCGCTTTCGCGTTTGGAGATGATCCGCCAACGGTCTTGTTGGCAAATCGAGAGGCTTGTGACCATTTACAAAGTGGGAGGGAAATTGATATCTTTTAACTTCTCCATGACTGGTTACTTGAAAACTGTATTGATTTCTTGGGCTGATGCGTCTAAAATGCCGGCCTATTTATAAAAATATACTCAAGGCGCCAGTAGCTCAGCTGGATAGAGCAACGGACTTCTAATCCGTAGGCCGGGGGTTCGAATCCTCCCTGGCGCGCCAGAAACGTATGCCCTTAGCTTTTGAGTTAAGGGTTTTTTTTTGATATGGATTGTGACAAAAAATTGTGTACCATGAATGGTGGGATTGTGAGTTCCCAGGGGAAGGGTATTCGAAAAAATGAATGGTGGCTCAGCTTGTGTTGGCCTGAATTACAAAAATGTTATAAGCTGTAACGTATTGAACGAAAAAGCGGGTCGCGTTCGGTTGCGTTAACGAAATTGAGAAAACAATTGTGTGAGAAGAGTGTTATGGAATGGAAATCGGCAACAACACGCGACGATAGCTTTGTTAAAGTACCAAGAGAATGGCTGCATGTACACTATTACGAGGCTCTGAATGTTTTGTTTAGGATTGAAAATTCATTAAGGGTTTTTGTATATGTAATACTGAAAAATGAATTTCTTGATGGCTGGGAAAAGTGCAGTTTCAAGTCCGGAAATGATAACTATGCTGAAAGTATCGATTCTATTGCGGCAAGGCGTATCAGAAA
>CAMYJP010000079.1 GCA_947258675.1 uncultured Desulfobulbaceae bacterium
TGGGCCACGCATTGGTCGATAATATTATTGCTGACCTGGGCCAACCGATACACGTTTGCTTCTCTGGCACGGAAATCACCACCTTTAATGGTGTCATAAAAAAGTCTATGGATAGTGTCGCCGTCATTCGGGTAATTTTTTGCTGCGTTTATGCCACCCTGTGCTGCTATTGAATGAGCGCGACGAGGACTGTCTTGTATACAGAAGGTTTTTACGTTATACCCGAGTTCAGCAAGAGAAGCTGACGCCGAAGCGCCGGCAAGCCCGGTTCCAACAACGATTATGTTGAATTTTCTTTTGTTGGCTGGGTTGACAAGTTTGCATTCAAAACGGTGGTTGTCCCATTTTTGGTTAAGAGGTCCTGAAGGTATTTTTGAATCGAAAATCATAATAGGTTTGCCAAGAGAGTCTCTGTTTAGAGAAGAAGAAATTGATCAAATATGCTTGTCAATGTCGGGAAAAGTATAAAAATAAACCCTACAATAATGCTCAATACCAGAGCGCCGATATTTAACGTTCTGTTATAGTTTGGATGGTTAATACCCAATGACTGAAAGAGGCTCCACCAGCCGTGACTGAGATGGAAAGCCAGGGCCACGAGGGATACTGTATAGAAGGCGGCATACATTGGCCGGCTAAGTACCTGCTTAACGGCTTCACTGGGCATGATATTTTCAAGAGTTTGAAAATTTATGAGATGAACAACAAGAAAAAGAAGTATAATAATACCGGTGTATGGCATTGTTCTGGAGCCCCAGGTGCGGCCGCCGGCTGTTGTGGAAACACTGTATCGCGAAGGCCGCGATTGCAGGTTTTCTATGTAAAGCAGAGTTCCTGTAATAATGTGGATTAAAAAAATAAAGACCAGTCCGGCTTCAAAAATGTGCAGGATAATGCCCAAGGAGTGCAGATGTTCAGCATAAGAATTGAATGAATCTCGACCAAAAAACATGGTGGAATTACCGACAAGATGCACAAGCAGGAAAAGACTCATCAGCGAACCGCTTAGAGCCATTATGCTTTTTTTACCAATAGAAGAGGCAATAAATCGTGTAAGGATTTTCATAAAATAGACGTAACTGGATTGAATGTAAGGTATTTTACTGCATACCAAACTTTAGCTCGCTTATCGAATCTTAACAAGTACTATTTCTTATCGGTTTGAACGGATGTTTTAGGTTTCTATAGCAATACGAGCAAAAAAACAATGAACCCGATAATGGTGTTATAGATGGTATTATAATCGGTATTGAAAGAAATTTGAAATGAAACGCATTATGCACAAAGAAGTAATTTTCGACTCTAGGATCTGCACTTTGGATATTCAGAGGTGAGGCTTGTCAAATACTAGAAAACAGAACAGTGGATACCTTTCTTTGTATTCAACCGGTGAATTAACTGAACGCATTGAAACAGCCATGGCTGGATTGGCCAGCTGCTGTATGTGCCCCAGACGATGTAAGGTGAATCGTCTTGATGAAGAAAAAGGAATATGCAATACCGGTTCTCAGGCTATTGTAGCCAGTTACGCACCGCACTTCGGTGAGGAGAGTCCTTTGGTCGGTAGCAGTGGTTCGGGCACAATTTTTTTTTCTTACTGCAACCTCCTCTGTCTTTTTTGTCAAAATTATGAAATCAGTCATCTGGGTGAAGGAGTTGCGGTAACATCTGGACAATTAGCGGCCGTGATGATGAGTTTGCAAAAACAGGGTTGCCATAACATCAATTTTGTTACCCCCAGTCACGTGGTTCCCCAGATTCTTGCTGCCCTGCCTATAGCTGTTGAAAAGGGATTAACCGTGCCTCTGGTATACAACAGCAGTGGCTATGATTCTGTCGAAACTCTCAAACTGTTAAATGGTGTAGTAGATATTTATATGCCTGATTTTAAATTCTGGGATTCTGCATCGGCAAAAAGATATGCAAAAGCAAAAGATTATCCGGAAAAAGCGCAAGCAGCACTTAAGGAGATGCATGATCAAGTTGGGGATCTGATTTTAGATGAAAATAACGTAGCTGTGAAGGGACTGCTGGTGCGTCATTTAGTAATGCCGGAAGGCCTTGCTGAGACAGGCACCATTATGAATTTTCTGGCAAAAAAAATATCGACCGCAACCTATGTTAATGTAATGGATCAGTACAGGCCGTGTGGACAGGCAAGGCAGTGTCCGCCTCTTCAGCGCAGAATCACCCATGATGAATATCAGGAGGCTTGGCGTCTTGCAAAAGAAGCAGGGCTGACCAGGCTTGATAATCGGGATTGGCCCGGAATTTTGGAGAGATTAGGTTTGATTTGAGCCGGTGTTAAGACCATTATTCAAAATATTGGATTCCTGAAAAGGCAATTATTCCCTTGAAGCTAGATGAAATTAAATATAAAAAAAACAAATTATCGATATCCCCCATCACTGATTCAGAGGATTTCTTGACAGGTGGAGAATATTGAGCTATAAATACCATCTTTTATTTCCAGCCCTGAAATAAATACGTTTGCAGAGAGATTTATACAATTTATTTTTTTGATACTTGAGGAGGATAGCAGTTGGCAAATCACAAATCAGCGGTTAAAAGAAATAAGCAGAATTTAGAGCGTCGTGCCCGGAATAGAGCGAATAAGTCACGCGTTAAAAATGCTATTAAAGATATCGATAAAGCCATTAATGAATCTAAATCCGTTGAAGAGGCCCAAAAAGCTCTTGAAACGGCTATCCCGGTAATTTATCGAGCGTCAGTTAAGGGTACCATTCATAAAAAAAATGCATCGCGAAAGGTGTCCAGGCTTACAAAACGGGTGAACACTTTTGTAAAAGGTGCGGAAACAGCAGCTTGATCAACCGGCCCTAATCAGTATTTTCAAAGTAACCCGTTTAGGGAATGGTTCTATTAGAAAGCCATGGGATAGAGTAATAAGCCCCATGGCTTTTTTTTGTTATACAAAATCGCATTCAAATTCTAATTTTGTCCCCTTCAAGGGGGGATTGAACGGAGTTGGCAGCGTCGTCGGCTTCCTCGACTTATTTCATATACGCCTTCGGGGCCTAATCTTTGCCGCCTTGTTATCTCTTTTAATGCAACTTTGTATAAGGTTTACACAGATGAATCACAGTCAATCTCATGATGCTCTGAGGAACTTCATGTAGATTTTATGAAAATGATGAAATGTTGAAGGAGAAAAACAGTGCATACGCCTGATTTTTCCACTTTTGAGAAGATCGCTTCAGAGTCTGGCCTGGTGCCAGTGTACCGGGAAATCATTGCAGACCTGGACACGCCGTTAACCATTTTTGCAAAAGTCGCCGCCCAGGACTCCCATGCCTTTTTGTTTGAGAGCGTGGAGGGTGGAGAAAAATGGGGCCGTTATTCATTTATCGGTTTTGATCCCATAATGACGGTTACCAGTAAAGATGATCGACTGGAAGTGTGCGATGATGATGGAACCAGGCAACTGACTGGGAATCCTCTCCATTCGTTGAAAAAACTGCTTCTTTCGTTTAATGCTCATCAGGCTGGGTATCTTCCGCGATTCTTTGGCGGGTTGGTAGGCTATCTAGGGTATGATATGGTACGTTTTATGGAGAAGCTGCCCATCAACAATCCCAACCTCGATCTTCCCGATAGTTCCTTCATGGTGCCAAGAATGGTGCTCATTCATGACAACCTCAAACAGACATTGAGCATCGTCAATTGTGTTCTCATTTCTTCAGAAATAAATACTGAAGAGCTCTACAGACAAGCCCAGCAAAGAATTGATGAGATTGTGAAAAAGCTGCGGGAGCCTCTTCCCTATGATGTCATAAACAGTCATGGAGGTGTAAGTCCACATGAATTTACTTCTAATATGGACCAGGATGTTTTTCATGATATGGTCCATAAAGCAAAGGAATACATAGTAGCCGGGGATGTAATCCAGGTTGTTCTTTCCCAGAGGTTTCAAACGACAACAGATCTTGCTCCCTTTACATTATACCGGGCTCTTCGGAGAATTAATCCAAGTCCGTATCTTTTTTATCTAAGGCTTGGAGATATCCTTCAGATAGGGTCTTCTCCTGAGATACTGGTGCGGCTTGAAAATAATGAGATTGAACTGCGTCCCATTGCCGGAACAAGGAAACGCGGTAACACTGTTGAAGAGGATCTGGCGCTTGAAAAGGAATTGTTGGCCGATCCAAAGGAAAGAGCCGAGCATCTTATGCTTGTGGATCTTGGCCGAAATGATGCTGGCCGGGTTGCAGATTACGGGTCTGTGGAGGTGCGAGATCTCATGGTGGTTGATCGATATAGCCATGTGATGCATATCGTTTCCGGAGTGCATGGCGAGCTGGCGGCTGAAAGGGATCAGTTTGATGTAATATCCGCCTGTTTTCCAGCAGGAACAGTGAGCGGGGCCCCAAAAATCAGAGCAATGGAAATCATAGAAGAATTAGAACCTGAGCGCCGTGGACCGTATGCAGGTTCGGTCGGCTATTTCGGATTCTCCGGTAATATGGATTTCTGTATCACTATCAGAACGTTTGTTATGGCTGGAAAAAATTTGTGGATACAGGCCGGGGCCGGGATTGTTGCAGATTCCGATCCACAGAAGGAATATGAAGAGACCATTAATAAAGCTAAGGGACTGCGCAGGGCAGTTGAACTGGCTGAGAAGGGATTTTGAGTATGATTGTCATTATCGATAATTATGATTCGTTTACTTATAATATTGTTCAGACTATTGCCGTTTACGCAGTTGAAGAATTGAAATCTGAACTCAAAGTTTTTCGTAACGATCAAGTTGGAATAGATGAACTGGCAGCTTTAAATCCGGAGCGTCTTTTGATATCACCAGGTCCCTGCACTCCTTCTAAGGCAGGGATTTCCATAGCCGCTATTCAACATTTCAGTGGAAAGATTCCTGTTCTCGGTGTATGCCTCGGCCATCAGTCAATCGGTGAGGCTTTTGGCGGAGAGGTTGTGCTTGCCGGTCGTATAATGCATGGCAAGACAAGCCCTATAAGTCATGATAACAAGGGTGTATTTACCGGGTTACCGAACCCCTTTGAGGCAATGAGGTATCATTCTCTGGTAGTAAAGGAGGAGAATATACCGGAATGTCTTGAGATTACCGCCCGTTCAGATCAGGGGGAACTGATGGGTCTGCGCCATAAAAATTTACCTATTGAAGGTGTGCAATTCCATCCGGAATCTATTATGACACCTGATGGCTTTAATTTATTAAAGAATTTTCTGTCACCCGAGTATGTGAATCTCTTATGAACTTGTAAATTATGATGGGATCTTCTCTACACAATAGTTTTGAGGGGGGAGCAATGATAAAAGATGCAATAGCAAAAGTAATAACCGGAACTGATCTTAATGAAGATGAAATGGTTGCAGCCATGGATGAAATTATGGGCGGTGAAGCGACTCCTGCCCAAATAGGGTCATTTATTACCGCTCTCAGAATGAAAGGCGAGACGGTTGAGGAGATAAGTGGCGCAGCAAAGGTAATGCGGCAAAAGGCTACAAAAATAAAAACACATATCGATCTGGCCTCAGGGGAAGTATTGATGGATACCTGTGGAACAGGGGGAGATGGTTCCGGAACCTTTAACGTTTCTACGGCTTCTGCCTTTGTCATAGCTGGAGTCGGTATCCCAGTGGCTAAACATGGCAACCGCTCAGTATCCAGCCATTGTGGGAGTGCAGACGTGCTTGAAGCCCTGGGTGTAAACTTAAATATGGATGCCGACAGTGTCGGTGAGTGTATCCGGGAAGTGGGAATAGGCTTTTTGTTCGCGCCTATGCTCCATGGTGCAATGAAGCATGCAATCGGCCCCAGAAGGGAAATTGGTGCCCGTACAATATTTAATGTACTTGGCCCCCTGACGAATCCAGCCGGAGCAAATGTCCAGGTAATGGGAGTGTATTCAGAAGATCTTTGTGAAAAACTGGCTTCAGTGCTCACTAAGCTGGGAAGTAAGAGAGCGATGGTGGTCTGGGGAGAGGGTAATCTTGATGAACTCACTGTTACAGGCCAAACAACGGTTGCCGAACTAAAAAATGGTGCAGTCTCTCTTTATAAGATAAAACCGGAAGATGTCGGCTTGAATCGTGCGGTAATATCAGACCTGGCTGGCGGTAAAAATGCTGACGATTCTGCCGTTCAGCTTCGGGAGATACTACAAGGGAAGGCAGGAGCCTGTCTGGATATGGTCTTATTGAATGGTGGCGCCGGGCTCATGGTTGCAGAAAAGGTACCTGATATCAAGGCCGGAATTGAAATGGCCAGGCAGGTTATAGATTCAGGTGCTGCTGCGGCAAAGCTCGATGCGTTGATCGCTTTTGGAAAGTAGAATCACACCTAGAGCCCGACACCTTCATCTGGAAAATAATTCCATGTAAACCTTGGATAAAAAGCTTCTTGTTAAGAAAAAATATCCTGTTCTTGGAGTAGGCATATAGTTTTGAGGCACCAGTAATTATGATTCTGGATACCATAGTAGCACATAAAAAGGAAGAAGTTGCCGAGCTGAAAAAACAGGGAATCCGAACACCGGAAGAACCTGTTGCTTCTCCCCGGGGCTTTATGCGAGCCCTGACTGATTATAATGGGGTGGCAGTGATTGGCGAGGCCAAAAAGGCCTCCCCGTCAAAGGGGGTTCTTTGTGAGGATTTTGATCCTTTACAGATCGCCTTGAATTATAAGGAAGGCGGCGTTCAGGCCATGTCAGTTCTTACCGATGTTCGTTTTTTTCAAGGGGATCTTGCATATATTCCATTGGTTAGAAAGAATGTTGATTTTCCAGTCCTACGAAAGGATTTTATCATTGATGAGATACAGATAAAAGAGGCAAATGTTATCGGAGCAGATGCAATACTGCTTATCGCCGCCATTCTGGATCAGATTCAAATTCAGGATTACTTGCATTATGCTCATGAACTTGGAATGGATGTCCTTGTTGAAGTCCATGACGAAAAGGAGCTAGAGAAATCATTAGCGGCTGGAAGTGGGCTTATTGGTATTAATAATCGAAACCTTAATGATTTTTCCGTTGACCTTAATACAACTTTTCGTCTTAAAAAAGAAATCCCCTCTACATTGCCGGTAGTTAGTGAGTCAGGTATCCACAAAAGAGATGACATGCTTCGTTTGCGTGATGAAAAAGTTTGTGCAGCCTTGATCGGGGAAAGATTCATGACTGATTCCGATCCTGTAGCGGCAATCAAAAAAATGAAAATTGAAGATTGAAAATCGTAAAGTTGCAAATCCCTGCCAATTTCCATCGTGTTCTGAAAGTATAGTCCTGTGCTTTCAACATTATATCTTGAATCATAACCCATAATTCGTGTATCTTTTGTTATGACGTGTTGCCAAAAAAACAGGGAGGATATATGACCGCTCGTACGCGGATAAAAGTTTGCGGAATTACCGAATTTAAAGATGCAGAAACCGCGGTATCATATGGTGCTGATGCGTTGGGTTTTATTTTTGTTGAGCGAAGTCCAAGATACATTGATCCTGAAAAAGCAAGGGAGATCATCAAGAAACTCCCGCCGTTTATTAATACCGTAGGAGTCTTTGTCGATGAAGAGGTTGTTCTCTTAGAAGAGATTGCTGCTTTTTGTAAATTGTCTGTGCTTCAGCTTCATGGATCCGAATCTCCTTCTTATTGCAGTGAAGTATCAAAGCCAGTTGTGAAAGCATATCAGGTCGGGACTGAAGCAGTTAAAGGCGTATTGGATGATTACGCAGATGTTGTGCATGGTTTTTTATTGGATACCTTTCACAATGATTTGGCAGGTGGTACAGGCATGACTTTTGACTGGTCATTGATTAATAAGATTGAACCGCCCGGTCCAATTATTCTGGCCGGTGGTTTAAATCCGGAAAATGTTGGTGCGGCTGTAAAAGAAGTGAACCCTTATGCAGTTGATGTCAATTCAGGTGTTGAAGATGCTCCCGGATCCAAGGATATGAACAAATTGCAGAAATTTTTTCAAGAGGTCAGAAAGGCGGATGCATTAATGAACAAAAGTCTTATTTGATAGTAATCACTATACAAAATGGGTCGCATTACTAACTTTGGTTTGCGGTCATAAACCAGGAAAGGCTCGCAGAGAATTGTATTTTAGTTCCCTGCGAGCCTTTTTGATTGAACTGTCTCGAAAAATGACTTTTTAAAAAGCTATCAATTATTCTTGATTCCCACAAACAGCATGCGTTTACCGCGTTTAATCAGGAAAAGGATGCTATCACTATCCTTTGCCTGATGCAATAATTTATTAAACTGATCAATCTCTGAAACGGCTATTCGGTCAACTTCCAGAATTATATCTCCTCTCTTTACGCCGGCTTCTTCTGCAGCGGAACTGGATTCGACATTTGATACCAGCAGACCTTCTCCTTCGGTTACAGAAAGTGATTCTGCCAATTCTTTTGTAAGTTCCTGAACTGATAAACCAAGCTTGGAACCAACTCCACTCTCTTGATCAATAGATGCAGCTTCATCTTCTTTCAAAGTGCCGATTTCCACCACAATATCCATTTCTTTTTTATCGCGGATAATGATAAGTTTAGCCTTTTCTCCTACAGGTGTCTGAGCAACCCAGGCTGGTAGCATACTCATCTGGGAAACTTCTCTGTCCCGGTATTTAATTATAATGTCACCCTGCTTAATACCTGCTTTTTCTGCAGGGCTGTCAGGGGATACTTCACCAACAAGTGCGCCAATCGATCGGTCT